>NZ_JBHVWZ010000015.1:0-42519 GCF_042881985.1 Streptomyces sp. NPDC058246
CCCCGGGGGTACGTCGCCGTTCCGCCGGGGCCCGCCGTACCGCGCGTGTGCGCGCCGCCTACTCCGTACCCGAGAGCAGCCCGGTGACCGGCGCGGCCAAGTCGGTGACCGGACGCAACTCGTCCAGTTCGGTCAGCCGGGTGAGCCCGGCGAGCTGGCGGGAGGGCAGCGGGAATTCGCCCTGACGCTCCGCCGGGATGCCGCTCAGCGCGAGCGAGTCGAGCTGGGTCATCGGGTTCAGCTTCCCCGCGTCCTGGGGCCCGGAGGCCGCCGCGCTCGCCATCGGCGCGGCAAGGCCCGTGACACCGATGGCGAGACCAACGGCGGCGACCATACGTCGTGTTGAGATCATGCTTTCAGCAACGGCTCCGCTCCCCCGGCGGACACGGCCCTCCCGCACCGCTCACCCGTCAGGCGCATCGGGCCGCTCCGCTTGCCGTGGGCCCCGCGCCGTAGGAGTCTCGGAAGGGAGAGGCCCTTCGCGGCCCACTCCTCGCTGGGCCGCGGCCTGCCAAGGAGGTCACCATGGCCACCGCGCCAGCCCCCGCCTTCGACACCGAAGTGCTACGCCGGGGCATAGAAGGACACAGCGCGACAGATCTGCTGTCGCTCTACGCCGACGACGCGGAACTACGCATCGTCGACCGCAACACCCAGCCCAGTCACCCGATGGTCAAACACGGTCGCGGCGAGATCGGCGACATGCTCAACGACGTCTACAGCCGGGACATGACGCACAAACTGGAAGAGTGCATCATCCAGGGCGACCACGTCGCCTTCACCGAGTCCTGCGAGTACCCGGACGGTGTGCGGGTGCTGGCAGCTTCGATGATGTCGCTGCGCAACGGCAAGATCGTCGAGCAGACGCTGCTCCAGGCATGGGACGAGTAGGAAGGAACTGGCCGAAGGTCCAGGTCAGGTCCCGTGTGACCTGGACCTTCTCGGCGGGTGCGGCGATGGGCCGGTCGCATCCGCGCACTCGGCTGCCACGACCGGTTTCCGCGGCGGGTCTGCGAGCTTCCGCCTCTCTGCTGGGCTCAGCACTGCGAGCGATGCGTTCTCGCCCTCGTCTTCCGACTCCGCGTACTCCTCGAACGCTTCGGATCCGGCGCCGGTGAACCGCGCCCGTACCCGACGGCGGTCGGCGGGCTGACTCCGCACGACCGTCGGGACTCGGCTTTCTGAGGCCGCGCTGCAGCTGCCTCGGCTCTCTGAGGCCGCGCTGCGGCTACCTCGGTTTTCTGGGGCCGCGCTGCAGCTGCCTCGGTTTTCTGGGGCCGCGCTGCAGCTGCCTCGGCTTTCTGAGGCCGCGCCACGACGACCCCGGCCGGGCCCTCCCGCAGGTGGTCGCACCGGCTACGCTGGTCTGCGGGCCGTGACTGGCGCTGAGGTGGAGTACCACCGGGGAGCGGCCTGACGAAGGGGTCTTTGCCGCGCGCCTGGGCGTTTGTTTTCAGCGACGCTCAGGAGGAGCTCATGCCCCAGTCCCGCATCACGTCCCAGCCCCAGCCCGACACGCAGGCCCGGCTCATGGACGGCGCAGGTCTCGCGCGCCGCGTCGTCGAGGAGACCGCCCGGCGCGCGGCCGACCTCAAGGACCGTACCGGAGCGGCTCCGTGTCTCGCGACGGTGCTGGTCGGCGAGGATCCCGCCTCGGTCACCTACGTCCGGATGAAGCAGCACCGCAGCCGCAAGGCCGGTATCGAGTCCCGCCACGTCACGCTGCCCGCCGACACCACGACGGCCGAACTGGTCGCCACGCTGGAGGCGCTGTCCGGCGACCCGACCGTGCACGGCATCCTGCTCCAGCACCCCGTCGGCTCGCACATCGACGAGCGCGCGGCGTTCGAGGCCATCGCCCCGGAGAAGGACGTCGACGGCGTGACGCTGAGCTCCTACTCGGCGATGAGTTTCGGTCTGCCCGGCTTCGTGTCCTGCACGCCCGGCGGCATCATGCGGCTCCTGGACGCGTACGACGTGGACCCGGCGGGCAAGCGGGCCGTCGTCGTGGGCCGCAGCGCGATCCTCGGCAAGCCGGTCGGCATGCTGCTGCTGGGGCGCGACGCCACGGTGACCTACTGCCACTCGCGGACGACGGATCTGTCCTCGGTCGTGCGCGAGGCGGACATCGTGGTGGCCGCCGTGGGACGCCCCCGGCTGATCCGCGGCGAGGACATCAAGCCGGGAGCCGTCGTGATCGACGCGGGCTACAACCCCGGGAACGTCGGCGACGTCGACTTCGACACCGCCGTCACCCGGGCCGGGCTGATCACACCGGTGCCGGGTGGCGTCGGCCCGATGACGATCGCGGTCCTGCTGGAGCAGACCGTGACCGGGGCCGAGCACCAACTCGGCGTCTGAGACGGCACTTTGCCCCGCCTCAGCGCATCCACGCGCGGTACGACATCACGTCGCCGGCCTTGACGCCGTACTCGGGATCGGCCTTGGTGACGGTGTCCTCCAGGCCGAGGACCGCGCCGGTCGCCGGATCCAGGATCAGCATCCGGCGGCCGGAGCGGGCCGTGTCGTCGTACACGTACGCCTGCCCGTGGCGGCCCAGCCGGTCGGTGACGGCTCCGGCCGGGCGCAGGCCCTTCGCGTCGGCGAGGACGCGGGCGAGCGCGGCGGTCTCGCGGGTGCCGAGCGTCCAGTTGTCCAGCAACTGGGAGACGGCGTCCAGGAGGTGGGGCGTGTCCAGCGGCCCGGTCCGGTCGATCTCCGCCAGGTAGGCGCGCAGCCGCCGCGCGTCGTGCGGCGGCCGCGCCCGCGGCGGGGCATCGCTCCAACTCGGTGGGTACGTCAGCCTGCTGAGGACATGACCGTCCTCCACCGTGCGGGGGACGGGGTCGGCGTCGGTGATGACCGGTTTCCCCGGGTGGCGCGGGTCGGTCGCCACGACGAGCTCCGTGTGGCTGCCGTCGGCCTTCCAGCGCACGACGCGTTCCTCGGGCAGCGTGACCGGCGGCCGGGCTCCGGGTCCCGAGGTCATGCTCAGGCTCCAGGTCTGGACGTGGGTGCCCTGGCGCGGTGGAAGCGCGCTGTCGGACGCGTCCGCACGGTCGGCGAGCCGGTCCAGGGGTACGGCGGTGGAGCCGGCCTCGATGAGCAGGGGGCGCGGGGCGGCCACGGCGGGGGTGGTGGTCGGTCCCGACAGCGTGAGGGCGAGGACGACCGCGCCGACGGCCGCCGCGGTCCCGACGCTGCAGACCCAGCGGCGCAGTCGGCGGGGGCGCTCGCCGTACAGCAGGTGGCTCAGGCGGCGTTCCGCGTGCTGGTCCAGCGGGCGGTCGTGGAAGCGGGGGTCGCCGGGTGACACCGGGTTGGCGCGGCGCAGCAGTTCGAGTTCGTCAGCCATGGCCGTGCTCCTTCGGGGTGTCGCGGCGGGGCGCTTCGATGCCGGGGGCCACGGTGATCTGGAGGCGGTCGATCTCGGCTCTGAGGCGGCGGCGGGCGCGGTGCAGCCGCATCGCCGCGGCCCGGATCCCGCAGTCGAGGGCGACGGCGACCTCGTCGATGCCGAGTTCCTCCCACGCCGTCAGCCGCAGTACTTCCTGGTCGGCCGGGGAGAGCCGGGCCAACGCCTCGTGCACCCAGTCGCCCGGTGCCTCGGAGTCGGGGGCCGCCACCACCTGCGTGCCGTGCGCGCTCTCGTCGTTGCCGAGCCGGTCGACGAGCCTGCGGCGGCGCCCGTAGCCGCGTACGGCATTGGCCAGACAGCGCCGGGCCACCCCGTACAGCCAGGGAAGGGGTGCCGGCGGGAGATCGGACCGGCGCCGCCAGGCGACGGTGAAGACCTCCGCCACCACCTCCTCGACATCACTGCTCCGGCCGTCCAGTCGCCGCGCAACATAGCGGCTGACCGCCCAGTAGTGCTCGCGATAGGCAGCGGCGAAGGTCTCGTCGTTGCTCATGATCCGTAGGTGTCCGGCAGGTCCGTGATCGTCACACCCGCCGATGTGACGCTCGTCGCTCCGCTCCAGTGTGACGGCGGGGGCGCCGCCGGACACAGGCGGGGCATGGAGAGCAACACTGTCACGGCGCTGCCCGCACCCCGTCCCGTGCGTGCGCGGCGTCCCGGACTCGCCGCGGTGAGGTGGCTGACCACCACGGACCACAAGACGATCGGCACGCTGTATCTGGTCACGTCGTTCGGCTTCTTCTGCGTCGGCGGCGTCATGGCGCTGCTGATGCGCGCCGAACTGGCCCGGCCGGGGCTGCAGATCATGTCGAACGAGCAGTTCAACCAGGCGTTCACGATGCACGGCACGATCATGCTGCTGATGTTCGCGACGCCGCTGTTCGCCGGTTTCGCGAACTGGATCATGCCGCTGCAGATCGGCGCACCCGACGTGGCGTTCCCACGGCTGAACATGCTGGCCTACTGGCTCTATCTCTTCGGCTCTTTGATCGCCGTCGGCGGGTTTCTGACGCCACAGGGGGCCGCCGACTTCGGATGGTTCGCGTATGCGCCCCTGTCGGACGCCGCGCATTCGCCGGGCGTGGGCGCCGACATGTGGATCATGGGTCTGGCCTTCTCCGGCTTCGGCACGATCCTCGGCTCGATCAACTTCATCACCACCATCATCTGCATGCGCGCTCCCGGCATGACGATGTTCCGCATGCCGATCTTCGTGTGGAACGTGCTGCTGACCGGTGTGCTGGTCCTGCTGGCCTTCCCGGTCCTCGCGGCCGCGCTGTTCGCCCTGGAGGCGGACCGCAAGTTCGGTGCCCATGTGTTCGACGCGGCGAATGGCGGCGCGCTGCTATGGCAACACCTCTTCTGGTTCTTCGGCCATCCAGAGGTGTACATCATCGCCCTGCCCTTCTTCGGAATCATCAGTGAGGTGATTCCGGTGTTCTCGCGCAAGCCGATGTTCGGGTACCTGGGCCTCATCGGGGCCACGATCGCGATCGCAGGGCTCTCGGTCACCGTCTGGGCGCACCACATGTACGTCACCGGCGGTGTGCTGCTGCCGTTCTTCTCCTTCATGACGTTCCTGATCGCCGTCCCGACGGGCGTGAAGTTCTTCAACTGGATCGGCACGATGTGGCAGGGTTCCCTGTCCTTCGAGACCCCGATGCTGTGGGCGGTCGGTTTTCTGATCACCTTCGTTTTCGGTGGTCTGACCGGCGTGATGCTCGCCTCGCCGCCGATGGACTTCCCCGTCTCGGACTCGTACTTCGTGGTGGCGCACTTCCACTACGTGATCTTCGGTACGGTCGTGTTCGCGATGTTCTCCGGATTCCACTTCTGGTGGCCGAAGTTCACCGGCAGAATGCTCGACGAGCGGCTCGGAAAGATCACCTTCTGGACGCTGTTCGTGGGCTTCCACGGCACGTTCCTCGTCCAGCACTGGCTGGGTGCCAACGGGATGCAGCGCCGGATCCCCGACTACCTGGCGGTGGAAGACCTCACTGCCCTCAACACGGTGTCGACCATTTCCTCCTTCGTGCTCGGCCTCTCCTTCCTGCCGTTCTTCTACAACATCTGGAAGACCGCGAAATACGGCGAGAAGATCGAGGTCGACGACCCGTGGGGCTACGGACGTTCGCTGGAGTGGGCGACGTCCTGCCCGCCTCCGCGGCACAACTTCCTCACCCTGCCACGCATCCGTTCCGAGTCGCCGGCCTTCGATCTGCACCACCCCGCCATCACCGCCGCGGGCGCTCAGCCGGAGACGGCCGGGAAGGAACTGCGGTGACGGCCATGGACGACCGCCCGATCGATACGGGCACCCTGATCAACGAGCTCGAGGGTCACCTCCTCATCGAGGCCGCTCGTGCCGAGGGACGCGCCGAAGCCGTCCGATTCACGCGATCACTGTCCTGGCTCACGGAGACGCAGCGGGAGGAGGTGGAGGCTCGCTTCCAGGAGAGCCATCTGGCGCTCACCCGGCGTTCCTGGGAGCGCACCGCGCGACGCGGCAGGGACATGCGGGCCGAGTACGAGGAACGGTATCGCGCGCTGCGACGACGGTGCTGCGCGGGATGTCTGCTCGGTGCCGCCCTCGCCGTGGCGACGGTCATGCTGCTGACCGTGTCACTGGCCTAGAGCCCCCTTCCACCACGTGGGTGACACCCCCGCGTGCGTCATCGCCGGCATCCCCCGCGTGTGCCATCGCCGGCATCCCCGCGTGCACCATCGCCGCGGATGGGCGTGCCGGTTGCGGCGCTCGGGGGACGGGCGCACGGTGAAGAAAGAGACATCGGTCCTGGACGGGCCGCGTTCCCCGGCGTCTTCGAGAGGGCGGCGATGGTGATGACCAAGAGCAACGCGAAGATGCACATGATCAAGGGCAAGCTGAAGGAGACCCTCGGCAAGAGCCTGGGTGACTCATCCATGCAGCGGTCCGGCCGTCGCGAGCAACTGCGCGCCAAAGCACACGAGATGACCGACAAGGCGACCGACCGGCTCCACCGGCGGGCAGGGCACTGACCGGGGGCCGTCGCCCGTAACGCCGGTCAACTCGCGCTGCACGCGCAGCCCCTGAGCAGTGACCGGCGCCTTGTGGCGAAAGGCGGGGCCGGCAAGGGAGGAGGGCGAAGAGGTCATCGCCCCACTGCGGCGAGGAGGTCATCGCCCCATTGCGGCGGCGTCAGGCCTCGTCCTCCTCCTCGTCGTACTCACCCTCGGGCCCCTCCTCGTCGTACTCCTCCTCTTCCTCCCCTTCCTCCCCTTCCTCTCCTTCCTCTCCTTCCTCCTCTTCGTCGGGGGTCTCCTCGTCCTCTTCGTCGTACTCCTCCTGCTCCTCGCCCTCCCCTTCCGCTTCCTCCTCTTCCAGTGCTTCCTCGTGGGTCCTGACCACCTCGCCGTCGCGGATCTCTCCGCGCCAGCCCTCGACTTCCTCGTCGGCGAACGTGACATAGCGCTGGAAGTTCTTGAAGTCCAGCCGCAGACGGCGTCCTTGGGCTCGCCACAGGTTGCCGGTCTTCTCGAAGAAGCCCGAGGGGTGGTACTCGACGACGAGCACGATGCGCGTCAGAGTGGGGGTGAGTTCATGGAAGCTGACACAGCCGTGCGTGGTGCCTTTCGCGCCCTCGGAATTCCATACGATGCGCTCGTCCGGCACCTGCTCCTGAACTGTGGCCTTCCAGCCGCGAGTCGAGGGACCGACCTTCACCTTCCAGTCGCTGGCGGTCTCGTCGTTCTTGGACACACTGCGTACGCCTTTGGTGAAGCCGCTGAACTCCTCGTACTGCGTCCAGTAGTTGTAGGCCACGCGGATCGGGACACCCACGTCCAGCACCTCGATGATGTTCATGACCTTGGTGCTGCCGGCCTTGCCCCCGCCTCCCCCGCCGAAGACGTTCTTGACTTTGTCCATCACATTGTCCTTGAGGCCCTTGCCCTTCTCACCGACGAAAGCCTTCAGCGGGGAGTCGCCTTGGAGGATCCGGCCGCCGACGCCGGCGAGTGTTCCCCCGTTCTCGGCCACGTCGAGCAGCCCGTCGGTGACATCCCCCAACTTGTCCCCCGCCTTGTCGACGAGATGTCCCACCTGCGCACCGAGGAAGTCGACGAGTTCGTCCCGCAGCAGGTCCAGACCCGACCCTTCCTCACGATTGGTGTCACGCTCTTTCTCGGCCATGACCTACCTCCGCCGCGCGGTCGTCTTCTTGGCGGCGGTCTTTTTCGCCGGGGCCGCCTTCTTGGCCGGGGCCTTCTTCGCGGCCGCCCGCTTCGTCGTCGACTTCTTGGCCGCCGGCCTCTTCGCCGCCGCCTTCTTGGCGGGCGGTGAGGACTTCTTCGCGGTCTTCCTGGCCGGAGCCGACTTCTTGGCGGCAGCCTTCTTGGCGGGGGGCCTGTGCGCCGCGGACTTCTTCGCGGGGGCCGCCTTCTTGGCAGGAGCGGCCTTCTTGGCAGGAGCGGCCTTCTTACGGGGAGCGGGCTTTTCCGGGCGCTTCTTCGCGCCGGCTCCCGTCGGGCGGCGGCGCCGTCGTGGCGGTTCCTCCTCGGCCTCTTCCTCTTCTTCTTCCTCCTCCTCGGGCTCTTCCTCCTCCTCGGGCTCTTCCTCTTCCTCGGGCTCTTCCTCTTCCTCTGGCTCTTCTTCTTCCAGTTCCCCCTCCGGTTCCTCCTCGCCCTCCGCCTCTTCTTCTTCCTCCTCGTCCTCGTAGCGGTCCTCGCCCTCCTCCGGCTCCTCCTCGTCCTCTTCGTACTCGTCCTCGTCCCCTTCCTCCTCCTCGTCCTTTTCCTGGCCTATGCGCAGCGTGCGCTCGTGGAGGGAGTCGGCGAGGTCGGTGAGGCGCCGATCGGCGGTGGCTGCCAGGGCTTTGCGTCCGGCGTCCAGCAGTTCGCCGCGCACCTGCTCGTTCAGCTCGGCGACCCCCGGAACATCACCGAGTTTGCGCAGTCCTGTCGTCATCAACTGCTGAGGGTCGAGCCCAAAGCGGCGGCCGGCGACATAAGTTGCCATGGCGAAAGCGAGACGGCCTTTCTTCGCACGTCCGAGCACATAGCCAGCTGTGACGGCGGCGGCGAGGCCGACTTTGGTCGTGTCGTTCATGAGCCGGATCCCTTCGGAAAGGGCTGGTGAAATCGCCGCATCGGGGCCAACATTCCGTAGCCCAACCCGCGCTGGAGACAGAGAGCGGATCGCCCGCGCCGTGTCTCACAGCCCGCTGTGTCACAGACACGCCGCGCAACCCACCGGGCAGGTCCACGCGAAGTCATCCACACCCGGGCGAGATATATCTCTCTATGGTGGAATTATAGGGTTCGCAAGTGGAATATGGCGCCCGCTCCGAACCACCGGAGAGACCATGGCCGCACCAGAACCCCGGAGGCGGTCCAGCGGTAGGAGCCGCAGCTCCGACGGAGACACCGCAGGTGGCTCCCGTCGCCGCTCCGGCAAGGGCAACGCCGCCTGGGCCATACGCTCCGCCGCCGGACAACTTCAGGAGTTGCTCGGCCGGGCTCCCGAGTCCGTCTCGGCACTGAAACCGACCGAGACCGGTTGGGAGGCCGATGTGGAGGTACTCGAACTGGAACGCGTCCCGGAAACCACCAGCGTGATGGCTACCTACCGAGTGACGCTCGACAAGGAAGGCGATCTGGTGGGGTACGAAAGGACCCGCCGCTATACCCGCGGCCAGATCGACCGGCTGAGCTGAGAACGGCAGAGCCGGTGAAGGGAGGCACCATGACAGTGGTGCCACAAAGCGGAGGTGGTGTCGCCCGGGGCGGTGGCACCGGCAGCCTCTATGACGTTCTGGAACTCATTCTCGACCGCGGACTGGTCATCGACGTGTTCGTCCGCGTGTCGCTGGTGGGGATCGAAATCCTCAAGATCGACGCTCGCATCGTCGTGGCCAGCGTCGACACCTACCTGCGTTTCGCCGAGGCATGCAACCGTCTCGACCTCGAGTCCGGGAGAAAAGCACCCACCCAGTTGACCGACATTGTCGGAGATTCGGTGGAGAGCGGAGCGAAGGGCAAGTCCAAGGGGGCCCTCTCCGGCGCGGTGGAAGCGGTGACCGATTCCGTCAAAGGTGTCACCGGCCGTGACAGCGACGAGGAGGGCGAGGCCGAGGAAGAGGACGAGGACGAGGACCGGGAAAGCGAACCCGTCGAGAGGCGACGGCGGCCGGTTCGGCGCACCTCCCGACGTGAACGCGAAAGGGGCTCGTCGCGCGAGAAGGAATGAGCCATGGCCGTATACATCTACTCCATCACCGGCAAGCAGCACCCGCTCCACGTCGATGATCTGCACGGCGTCGGTGAGCCACCGGCCGCCCTGCGGACCGTGACGGCCGGACCGCTGTCCGCCGTGGTGAGCGATGCCCCGGAGGATCTGCGCCCCAAGCGCCGCGACATCATCGCGCACCAGGAGGTGCAGCAGCGCCTCATGGCGGACGGCACCGTGCTGCCCATGCGGTTCGGCCTGCTGGCCACCGACGACGAGGACGTGCGGCTCGCGCTGGAGCAGAACGCCGAGGACTACACGGACAAGCTCCGCGTACTGGAAGGGTGCGTCGAGTACCACCTCAAGGCGTCGCAGGACGAAGACGCGCTGTTGCGGCAGATTCTGCTGGAGTCGGACGTGGCACGAGAGCTCAATGAGAGCATCCGCGGCGGCACCGCCGCCCCCGAGGCGCCGGTGCGACTCGGTGAGCTGGTCGCCCAGGAGGTGCAGGCACGGCAGGAGGCGCTGGCGGCCGGCGTGGTCGAAGCTCTGCGTCCCTTCGCCCGGCAGCTCGAATCCTCCCAGCCGACCGGTTCGGATTTTCTCAGCACGTCGTTTCTGGTGAACGGGGAGCAGGAGGAGCGATTCCTCACCGCGGAGTTGAGTGTCGCCCACCAACTGGGCGACGACTTCACCTTCCGGTTGAACGGCCCCCTGCCCCCGTACAGCTTCGTCTGAACGACCTCGTCCGAAGGAAGCGAACCCTCATGGGCCTGTTCACACAGATCGTCACCCTTCCCCTGGCGCCCGTGCGCGGCGTCGTCTGGGTGGTGGACCGCGTAAAGGAGGCGGCCGAGAACGAGTACTACGACCCGGCACCGGTGCACAACGAACTCGCGGAGCTCGAACGGCGGCTCGTCGCCGGGGACATCGACCAGGACACGTTCGACCGGCGCGAGGACGAACTGCTCGACCGGTTGGAGGAGATCCGGGCCCATCAGCAGGGCTGACACCGCTGATCCGGCATGAAGGAACGTGAGGCAGCCACCGTGACCGAACCCCTGGCCGACAGGCTTGGTTCCTACCCGTCCAGAGCGGCACCGCCCTACGGGCAGGGTTCCTCCGCCAATCTCGCCGACATTCTGGAACGGGTACTCGACAAGGGCATCGTCATCGCGGGCGACATCCAGATCAACCTTCTCGACATCGAGCTGTTGACCATCAAACTGCGCCTGCTGGTCGCGTCCGTCGACAAGGCGAAGGAAATGGGCATCGACTGGTGGGAGCACGACCCCGCGCTGTCCTCCCGGAGCCGGGACGAGCACTCACTCGCCGAGGAGAACCGCCGGTTGCGGGCCGAGATCGAAGCCCTCCGGCAGGGCGAGGCGCTCCCCCAGCGCGAGGAAGGGCCCCGAGGCACGAGCAGCCGTCGCCGGGGAAGTGCCCGCGATGAGTGATCGGATGACATACGCGTACGCCGTGGCACACGACACCGAAGGACTTCGGGAGTCCACCGCCGCCCTCCAGGGCGTCGCGGACGCTCCGGTCCGCTTCGTCGCCGCCGCCCGCGACGACCGGCTGCTGCTCGCGGTCAGTTCTGTGCCCGCACAGGACTTCCGGGAGGACGCCCTCAAACGCCATCTCGAGGACCTGGACTGGCTGGAGGCGGTGGCCCGCGCACACCACGGCGTCATCGAAGCCCTGGCCGCGCGCACCACCGTCCTTCCGCTGCGCCTGGCGACCGTCTACCTCGACGACAGCAGGGCTCGGGACGTCCTGGAAACCGGCCGGTCCATGTTCGCGGAGCGACTGAGCCGACTCGCCGACCAGGTCGAATGGGGGGTCAAGATCTATATCGAGCCGTCCGCCGTCCCCCCGTCCCCGGCCGCTCCCGCAGCGGGCCTGCCCCCGGGGCGTGCCTATCTCCGTACCCGACGGCAACAGCAGAGCGTGCGCGACACGGTGTACCAGGCGGCGCAGCAGGCCGCCGAACGTGTGGAGACCGCGGGGCGCGCGTACGCCGTCGACCGGGTCCGGCACCGGGTACAGCAGGGCGTCCTCGCCGACGCGGGAGGTGCGGGCGAGAACGTCGTCAATGACGCGTACCTGGTGCCCCTGGAGCACGGCGAAGCGTTCCTGGCCGATGTGAACCACGCGGCCGACGGGCTGCCCGGCGTCAGGGTCGAGGCCACGGGCCCCTGGGCGCCGTACTCCTTCGCCATGCCCCTCGCCGGCCCCAAAGATGTGACAGACACCGCTGACGCCCCAGACGCCACGGACACGGCTGACGCAGCCGACGCCACAGACTCCACAGACTCCACAGACTCCACAGACTCCACAGAGAGCGTGCCCCCGTGATCACGCCTGGGCGGCCGAGCGCGCCGGAGCACCTGCCGGAGCACCTGCCGGAGCGGCAGGTCGCTCTGATCGATCTGCTGGACCGGCTGCTGAGTGGTGGAGTCGTGCTCACGGGTGACGTCGTGCTGTCCATCGCGGACATCGATCTCGTACGCATCTCGCTGCGTGCCCTGATCGTTTCCGTCAGCGCGCAGAATCCCTCGCCGTGGGCCGGGGCGCAACCGCTGCGAGGCGGTGATCATGACGAGTGAGGGTGCGGACGGGGGCGAGCCGCCGCGGCCACTCGACGAGGTCGCGGAGGCCGCCGCACGTGCGTTCCGTCTGCTGCCTGCCGCACCGGGCGACCTGGAGCCGCCGTCCGGCGACTCCCCGCCGTCCCCGGCTCGGCGGATCAGCTCCGATCGCGACACCGTGGAACGGGACTTGATCAGACTGGTCCTCACTCTGGTGGAACTCCTGCGTCAGCTGATGGAGCGTCAGGCATTGCACCGCGTCGACCAGGGAGACCTGACCGACGAACAGGAGGAACGTCTGGGAGTGACCCTCATGCTGCTCCATGACCGCATGAACGACCTGTGCGCTCAGTACGGACTGACCATGGAGGACCTCAACCTGGACCTCGGACCACTGGGCACGCTGCTCCCGCCCTCCGACTGAGCGCGCTTTTCCCGCCCTCCGGTTGAACCCGTCCCTCAGGCCGTTCCGCGGCCGGCCCGCAGAAGCATCCGGGAGGCCCGGTCCACCAGGTCGCGCAGGACGGGCACATAGGCCGCGTCGCCCGCCAGTTTGTCCAGAATGCCGAGGGCTACGTCGCGGAAACCCTGGATGTCGTCCTCGTACCGTCGCAGCACCGCGGGCGCGAGGAGGACACCGGTGAGTTCCGCACGCGCGTGATCGGAATTCCTCGCCGCCGCGTGCAACTCCATGACACGTTCGGTGGACTGGAGATCCGCGCCCTCGAGGACGCACGCGAGCAAGTACGTCACCGTACCGTTGAGAAGGTCTTCGTTGCGGCCGGAGAGAATGTCCTCCTGGTCGTTGAACATCTGCCACAGGATGCCGAAGATATTGCCGAACTCACGCCAGAGTTCCACGCGCTCGCTCGTCACGCCCGCCAGTCGCGCGGCCATCGCCGTGACCATACTGAAGGGAGCGCCGGATTTCCCGCGGTACGCCGCGATCACCGGCTCGCGCGTCACAGCGCCCATATCCCCGTGAAGGTCCCTCAGCTGGCCTTCGGTGGCGTCGATCCAGCACTTCACGATCTCGGCAGCCAGCGCACCTCGCACCGGCTCGGGAATACCCCGCGACCCAACGACGAGCAGCGGCAGGGAATTTCCGCAGACGACCGCCGCGAGCTGCGCCTCACTCTCGCTGAGGTCACCGACGACGAAAGCGCCCTGCCCATCGGCGAGGTCGTCGAGACAACACGCCGAAGTCCACCACAGCTCATGTACGACGGCCAGCGGAACAGCCGGTTCTGGCGTGCCGGTCTCCACTGCATGGACGATCATCGGCAGCACGGACAGTGGATACTTGAACGTCCGGTTCCTCAGGAGTTCGGCGACTGCCACCCGGACCGATCCCGCCGGGGGACCGAGCAGTTCGAGAGCGGCTTCCCGCTCCGCATCGATGTCCACGGACACCTGACGATACAGATCCAGGTACGACACCGGACGCACGTAACCCCACCCCACCGTCGAGATCAATCGGGCATCGATTCGATCATTCCGATGAGAGGGGATCCAGAGCGGTTCTCGGCCACCTGGCCGACCGCATCCGTGCCGAGGACGGGGTGGGACCTGTTTCTCGGGGGTGTGCGGCGATTGACGAGCTGAGGCCCGGGAGGGATTTCGCCCCTTCCGCCGTGCCCTCCCCCAAGCTCTCGGCTTCCTCGATCGGGGGTCCCTATGTGCGCCAGCCCTCCGGTCGCAGGATCGCCAGCAGTTGCCGGACCAGCTCCTCCACCACCTCGTCGAGCGTCGCGTCCACCCATCCGGCACGCCAGTCGTGGAGCAGGCCGTTCACGCTGCCGATGAACGCGGTCGCGGCGATCCGGTAGTCGCGTGCCGCCGCCTCGCCCCGGGCGGCGGCGGCCTCCGCCTCGGCGCAGATGAACTCCACCCAGCGGGCCCTGCGGGCGAGACGCTGCTCCTCCAACCGGGGGCTGACGCCGATGATTTCGACGAAGGTGATGCGGATCCGCCGCGGGTCGCCCGTCACGTTCGCGGCATAGGCGCGGAAGATCGCGGTCGCGCGCTCGGCGAGCGGCAGATCCCGTTCGCGAGCGTCGGCGAGCGCGGCGAGGGCGGCCTCCTCGGCCCAGTCGTTGACCTGGAGGTGCAGGGCGGCCAGCACGTCCTCGAGGGTACGGAACTCCTCGTAGAACTGGCGGGTCGACAGGCCCGCCGCCTCGCTGAGCGCGGCGACGGTCGTGGTCCGGAAGCCCGGGCTGTCACCGAACAGTTGGAGCCCGGCGTCCAGGAATCGACGGCGCCGCTCGGCCTGCCGCTCCTCGGCGGTCCTGCCCCCGTAACGGCCGGTCGGCTGTTTGAGCCTGCCCGCCACACGTTCCTCCCCTGCCGGTCCGACGAACTGTTCGACCCTCTGACGATTTTGTCGTGTACGGACCCTTGTGGAGAGGGCCGCCCCCTCCTTACTTTCCAGTAAGTCCACTCTGAACGCGCCCGTATTCAGATTCCCCGCTTCTCGCCTGCTTGTCATGCCCTTGGCATCCGCACCCCTGCTCGTACCCGCGCCCCCGCCTACACAAGGACCCCCCATGCCTTCCACCAGAACCAGACACCTCACGTCCCTCGCCGCCGCCCTCGCCCTCACCGTCGCCCTCGGCGGCACGGCGACCGCCGCCACCGCGCGGGTCTCCGCCGCCGATCTGCGCGAGGTGATGTTCGTCGGCAACAACTGGGACGGCACCGCGGACGTCATCAAGTCCACCGGTGACTTCGCGAAGGTCGGCCGGATCAATGTCATCCCCGACAAGGACGCGCGGATGGCCGCGATCAACGCCGACCCGATCAAGTGGGCCTACTTCATGGCCATTCGCAACGGCGTCGGTGAGGGGCACGACCAGTTCGCCGACGACATGTACTCCACGCCCGACGGCAGGTCGGTGGTCGTCTCGCGCCCCAGCTTCGCCGACGTCGTCTCGATCGACCTCGCCACCGGGGCCATCAACTGGCGTTTCCCCGTGTCCGGTTACCGTTCCGACCACATGGCCGTCTCCCCGGACGGCACCCGCGTCGCGGTCTCGGCGTCGACCGCGAACACCGTGCACGTCCTGGACATCGACACAGGCAAGCAGCTCGGGTCCTTCGCCACCGGCGACAAACCGCACGAGAACATCTTCACGCATGACGGCAAGTACATCTGGAACATGGCCATCGGCGACGTCAACACCGCTCTCGACGACCCCTGGCTGGACTGGACGAAGGGCGACCGGCACATCACCGTCGTCGACGCGACCACGTTCAAGCAGGTCAAGGTGATCGACATGCGGCAACGGCTCGACGCGATCGGTCTCACGGACTACTCCGACGCGGTCCGGCCCGCCGTCTTCAGCCCCGACGAGTCCAAGCTGTACTTCCAGGTGTCGTTCTTCAACGGCTTCCTGGAGTACGACGTGGCGACCGACAGGATCACCCGGGTCAAGACCCTGCCGAAGAACCCCGCGACCAGCACCGACCGCACCACCTGGGTCAACGACTCGCGCCATCACGGCATATCGATGAACCCGGCCGGCACGAAGCTGTGCGTCGCCGGGACGATGGACGACTACGCGACCGTCGTGGACCGGGCGACCCTCCAGGAAGGCCCGCTCGTCACCGCCTCCAAGCCGTACTGGGCGACCGTCAGCGGTGACGGCAAGGACTGCATCATCTCCGAGAGCGGCGCCGACCAGGTCACCGCCATCGACTTCGCCACCGGGCAGAAGACGGTGTCGGTACCGGTCGGCGACCACCCCCAGCGCGTTCGCCTCGGCCATGTACAGGCGAACTGGTCAGGTCCGTCGGCTAGTTGACCGCCGTCGCGGCCCATGACGCCAGCTCGGCGCGGGCCGCGCTCAACAGGTCGGCGGACGGCGCCGTCGCCCCGTTCGTGACCAGCGCGTAGTGCACAGTCCCCGAGCCCGGTGCGGTGAGCAGGAGCCGCCGGCTGCCGGTGCCGCCCGGCTCGGGGGCCACGGCGATCGGAGTGGTCGTGGTGTACGAGGGAGGTGAGACCGTCGCGCCCAGGTCGGACACCACGGTCGTCGTCGAGGTCGGGAAGGACGCCGGGAGGTGGAGTTCCGTCGGGGCGCTCGTACCGTCCGAGCGCCAGAGCAGCAGCCCGTACTGGCCCGGACCCACGAGCTGGGAGACATGCGGCAGCGACGACGGAACCTGGTTCCAGGTCAGGGTGGTGTCGCCGTCGCGGGAGCGGTCCTCGTAGGTGAAGGCGACCGCGCTTCCCGCGGTGGCGCTGGGGTAGAGGCGGTCCAGGAGACGGGCGTCCTGGCGCAGCACGGCGGTGCCCGAGCCGTCCAGACGTACGGCGGAGAGGTCCTCGTCGTTCCAGGCGTCGCCGGTGGTCAGGACCTTGTCGGGGTTGTCGTTCATCAGCTCGTGATGGCGGCCGTTGTAGAGGTCCCACTGCCACTGGGTGCCGGAGAGGACCGGGCCGGACGAGGCGGGCTCGGACCACCAGGCCGAGCCGGGCAGGCGGGAGTCGAGGGCCTGGTACATCGCCTTGAGGACCGTCGGGGCCTTGTCCGAGACGGTTCCGCTGAGCGGGTGGCCGAATTCGCTGACGATCGCCGTCGTGCCCGCGGCCGAGGCCCGGTCGCGTACCGTCCCGAAGTCGGTGGCGTACTGGCCGTCCCCCGCCTTGCCCCACATGAGGATCCCCGAGATCGCCTTCTGGTCGTAGAAGTGGGTGTTGAACACATAGCGCGGGCCCAGCGTGCCCGCGTCCAGCAGGCCGCCCGCCTGCCTCTGGGAGTCGATGTTGGCGTTCCAGAAGAGGTTCGGTTCGACGAAGGCGGGTTTGTCCCGCCAGCCGGCCGCGTCCATCCGGGCCCGGAACTTCCCGTAGAAGGGCCACAGGAGGTCCCGCTCCCAGGTGCGGCTGCTCTGTCCGGAGTCGTACGTGCCCGCGTACGGCTCGTTGACGGGGTCGAAGCCGACGACGCCCGCGAATTCGGCGGCGGTCAGGTGTTGTTCGACGTAGGTCATGGTGGCCTGCGCCGTGTCCAGGAAGGCGCCCTGAACACCGTACGCGTCGTGCCAGAAGTCGTACGACGCCTGTTTCACGGCCCCGTTCTGCGTGATGTTCTGGCCCCAGAACAGGCAGATTCCGCAGGACTCCTGGGGGTAATGACCCGCGTCGACAGCCCACTTGGGGGCGCCGTCGCCGCTGTACCAGCTGCCCGTGTTGAAGAGGTGACGGGAATAGAGGTCCTGGTGGAAGTCGGGGTACACGCGGATTCCCGCGTCGAGGAAGGCGCGCAACTGGTCGGTGGCCGCGGCGAGATACGCGGTGTCGACCTGTCCGCGTACGGGTTCGGCGTGCGCCCAGGAGAGCAGGAAGCGCACGGAGTTGCCGCCGCCGAGGGCGCGCAGCGCGGTCGCTGACCTCTTGGCGTCGGCGACCGAGGCGAAGGGCAGTCCGCTGTTCTCCTCCAGCTTGGTTTCGCCGGAGACGTTGTAGCCGCGCAGCACGACCTCGCGGCCGAGGCCATCGGTGAAGTGGCCGTTCGTGACGGTGAGGGTGGCGGCCGCGGGTTCGTCGAACCACAGGGAGCCGGGGAGTCCTCCCGCGGCGGCGGGCTGGGCACCGCCCGCGGCCGTGAGGAAGCCGGTGAGGAGTACGAGGACGCCGAGCAGACGCGCACGTAACTTCGACATGTTCACAACAGTCGCGTGCGCATCGGGAAGCGTCAACACCCCCTGACTCATGAGTAAGTTTCTCGTTTCACCCGCCGATCCGTCGGGTCACATTCAGCAGGTACTCCTTCCGGTCCAGCGGGTTGAGGTCGGTGCGCGGCCGGTCCGGTACCACGCCGCGTACGACCGGCGCGTAGTGGTCGAAGGCGCATTCCAGCGTTCCCTCGCCGCGCGTCAGCCCCGGCAGCTGCTGTTCCAGTTCATGCACCTGGGCGACCGGGACGACGCCCTCCAGCACGCACGCGGCACCGCGCATCTCCGTGGTCCGCGCGACGGCGCGCTGCCTGGCCAGCACGGGCAGCACCGCCGCGAGCGTGTCCGCCGGGACCTCCAGGCGGAAGCGGTGCATCGGCTCGTACACCTGGCTGCCCGCCTCCCGCAGCGCGCTCATCACGACCAGCGGTGTCAGCCCCCGGAAGTCGGCGCCCGTGCTGGACATGCTCTTGTCGAAGCCCTGGTGCGCGTGGCTCTGCCGGGGTGAATAGCCGGAGTGGGTCATCGTGACCGTGCAGTCGGTGACCTGCCAGCCGTGGATGCCCTCCGCCAGGGTGTCCCGCACGGTGTCCTCGACCGCCTTGAAGAAGGCGTACGGCATCGCTCCGAGTTCGACCTCGAGACGGAATTCCACGCCGGAGTCGACCGGCGCCGGATCGATGCGCAGCCCGACGGTCGCGAGAAACGGATTGGGGTCCTTTTTGTTGAACTCGACCGCCGCGCCGGTGCCCATGGGCCGTTCGACGCAAAGAGGAGTCGTCTCGCGGAAGGTGACGTCGATACCGAATTCGTCCGCCAGCGTGGCCTGGATGACCTCTTTCTGCACCTCGCCGTAGAGCGAGACGGAGATCTCCTTGCGTACGTCGTCGTGGCGCAGATTGATCAGCGGGTCCTGTTCGGCGAGTTGGGTGAGCGCGAGATGCAGGGCTCCCTTGTCCGCGGCACGGCAGGGGACGACGACGGTTTCGAGCGTGGGCGGGGAGAAATGGTGTTCGTCCGTCGGCGATTTCCGCGGTACGCCGATGGTGTCGCCGATCCTGATGTCGCCCAGCCCCCAGAGCCTGCCGATCCGCCCGGCGGTCACGGCGCCCTCCCGGACGGCCGCCCCCTGGTCGAAGACGCTGATCGCGGTGACCTTCCCCTCCTCGCCGTCCCGGAAGGTCAGCCGGTCGCGCGTCCGCAGGGTCCCGGTGAACATCCGCGCGTACGCGATCTTCTCCCCGGCGGGTCCGCGCTCGACCTTGAAGACGGTTCCCGAGACCGGCCCGTCGACGTCGCCCTCGGCCGCGGGCAGCAACTCCCTGATTCCGGCGATCAGTTCCGAGACGCCCGCGCCCGTCATGGCGGAGCCGAAGAACACGGGGTGCACGAGTGCCTCCCCGGTCTGCCGTACGAGAGCGGCGCGCAGCCGGTCGCGCGGCACGCGGCCCTCGACGTACGCGGCGAGCAGGTCGTCGTCGTGCTCGGCGAGCAGATCGAGGAGAGGCGACTGGAGGCGGGCGTCGTCGAACGGGGTGAAGCGGGCGTCGCGCGTGCCCGGCTCACCCACCGATCCCATCGGGACGATCGCCGGCGTGAGCCGGGTGGCGATGTTCGCCAGGACCCGCTCGTCCTGCGCCCCGGCACGGTCGATCTTGTTCACGAAGACGAGGGTGGGAATCCGCAGCCGCTGGAGCGTCCGCATCAGTACCCGGGTCTGTGCCTGGACGCCCTCCACGGCCGAGACGACGAGCACGGCTCCGTCGAGCACGCCGAGCACCCGCTCCACCTCGGCGATGAAGTCGGGGTGGCCGGGAGTGTCGAGCAGATTGACGGTGACGTCGTCGATCGCGAAGGAGACGACGGCGGATTTGATGGTGATCCCGCGCTGCCGTTCCAGAGCGAGGGAATCGGTCTGGGTGTTTCCGTCGTCGACGCTGCCGATCTCGTCGATGACCCCGACCGTGTGCAGCAGCCGCTCGGTCAGACTTGTCTTACCGGCGTCTACGTGCGCCAGAATTCCCAGGTTGAGCATATGCACCGGGCGTCATGTCCTTTGAAGTGGGAGTGATTCCTTCCTGGGTGGACATGAGCGGTGTGCGCATTGCTGCTCCTCGATCTTGGTGGACGCGTTCCTCGTAGTGCAGCAGGCGGCGGCGCGCGACGGCAACGGATTAACGCTCAACAAATGCCTGCCGCAGCACTCGCCCCCCTCGGCGCCCCGCCCTAGAGTGACGCACATCACGTAAAATGGCTGATACCCCTCACCTGGCTCTCTGGGAGGGCACATGACCCGCATATCGGTGAAGGTGGACGGCACCGCCTACGAGGACGAGGTCGAACCCCGCCTCCTCCTGGTCCACTACCTGCGAGACCGCCTGGGTCTGACCGGCACCCCGATCGGCTGCGACACATCGAACTGCGGGGCCTGCACGGTCGACCTCGACGGGGAGAGCGTCAAGAGCTGCTCGGTCCTCGCCGTCCAGGCCGACGGGAGGGAAGTGACGACCATCCAGGGGCTCGCCCAGGACGGGGAGTGGCATCCGCTGCAGACCGCCTTCCACGAGCGCCACGCCCTGCAGTGCGGGTACTGCACACCGGGAATGATCATGGCCGCCCGGGATCTGCTCCGCGAGAACCCCGACCCGACCCCGGACGAGGTGCGCGAGGCCCTGGAGGGCAACCTCTGCCGGTGCACCGGCTATCAGAACATCGTGCGCGCGGTCCTGGCCGCCTCCGCCGCCGCCTCCGCCTCCGCCTCCGGACAGGAGGTCACGACATGAGCGACACGACCGACCAGGTCACCGAGCGCGAGGTCGGCCGTTCGCGCCCCCGCAAGGAGGACGCCCGTCTGGTCACCGGCCAGACCAACTGGACGGACAACATCAACGTCAACGGACTGCTGCATCTGGCGATCCTGCGCAGCCCCATGGCGCACGCCCGCATCGACCGGGTGGACGTGGCACCCGCGCGCGAACGGCCCGGCGTGATCGCCGCGTTCAGCGGCCGCGACCTCGCCGAGGGCCTCGGTTCACTGCCCTGCGCCTGGCCCGTCACCGAGGACATCGTCCTCCCCGACCACCCGCCGATCGCGGTCGACGAAGTCCGCTACGCGGGCGATCCGGTGGCCGTCGTGGTGGCCCGCGACCGGTACGCGGCCGCCGACGCGCTGGAGGCGATCGAGGTCGACTACGAGCCGCTGCCCCCGGTGCTCGACCTGGAGGCGGCCCTCACCGAGGGATCCCCGCTGGTCCACGCGGACAAGGGCACCAACCGCTGCTACGTCTGGCCGCTGGCCACCGGCGAGAGCTACGAGACGGTGCGGGAGCGCGCCGATGTCGTCCTCCGGCGGCGCTACCACCAGCAGCGGCTCATCCCCAACGCCATGGAGCCGCGCGCGGTGGTCGTGACTCCCCTGGCCGCCTCCGGCGAATACACCGTCTACTCCTCCACCCAGATCCCGCACATCCTGCGGATCATGCTCTCCGTGGTCACCGGCGTCCCCGAGCACAAGCTGCGGGTGATCGCCCCCGACGTGGGCGGCGGCTTCGGCTCCAAGCTCCAGGTGTACGGCGAGGAGGCCCTCGCCCTCGCGGTCGCGCAACGGCTGGGGCGCCCGGTGAAGTGGACCGAGTCCCGGTCCGAGGGATACCTCGCGACCCATCACGGCCGCGGCATGATCCAGGACATCGAGATCGCCGCCACCCGCGAGGGCGGGCTCCTCGGCCTCAAGGTCGACCTCCTGGCCGACATGGGCGCGTATCTGATGCTCGTCACGCCGGGCATCCCGATCCTGGGCGCCTTCATGTACCCGGCGATCTACAAGATGGACGCGTACGACTTCACCTGCACCGGTGTCTTCACGACCAGGACGCCGACGGACGCCTATCGCGGCGCCGGACGCCCCGAGGCGACGTACGCCATCGAACGGATCATGGACGAGCTGGCCGCGGAACTCGGCCTCGATCCCGTCGAGTTGAGGCGGCGCAACTGGATCCGGCACGAGGAGTTCCCGTACACGGCCATCGCGGGGCTGACGTACGACAGCGGCAACTACGAGGCCGCCACGGACAAGGCGCTCGCACTCTTCGGGTACGACGAACTGCGCGCCGAGCAGCAGCGGCGCAACGAACGCGGCGACGTCGTCCGCCTCGGCATCGGTGTGTCGACGTACACCGAGATGTGCGGGCTCGCGCCGAGCCGGGTGCTCAGGGATCTGCGGTACGCGGCCGGGGGCTGGGAGGCGGCGAGCATCCGGATGCTGCCGACCGGCAAGGTCGAGGTGGTCACCGGCACCAGTCCGCACGGCCAGGGGCATGTGACCTGCTGGAGCCAGATCGCCGCCGACGTGCTCGGGGTGCCCTTCGAGGACGTCGAGGTGGTGCACGGCGACACCCGGTCGGCGCCGCAGGGCATGGACACGTACGGCTCGCGCTCGCTCGTGGTCGGCGGGGCGGCCGTCCATCACGCCGCCCAGAAGGTGGTGGAGAAGGCGCGGAAGGTCGCCGCGCATCTCCTCGAAGCCAACGAGCACGACCTGGAGTTCACGCATGGCGTGTTCTCCGTGAAGGGCTCGCCCGAGGCGCGCAAGTCCATCCAGGAGATCGCCTTCGCCACGTTCTCCTCGCACGACCTGCCCGACGGCATGGAACCCACCATCAACGCCGAGCACCTCGTCGACCCGGAGAACTTCTCCTACCCGCACGGCACCCATCTGTGCGCCGTCGAGGTCGACACCGAGACCGGGCGGACCACCATCCGCTCGTACGTCTGCGTCGACGACGTCGGCCGGGTCATCAACCCGATGATCGTCGAGGGGCAGGTGCACGGCGGGATCGCGCAGGGCATCGCGCAGGCCTTGTACGAGGAGGCGGTGTACGACGACGAGGGCAACCTGGTGTCGGGCACGATGGCCGACTATCTCGTGCCCACGGCCGTCGATCTGCCCGAGTTCGTGACGGACCGGACGGAGACACCCGCCACCTCCAATCCCCTGGGCGCCAAGGGAGTGGGCGAGTCCGGGACGATCGCCTCCACGCCCGCGGTCGTCAACGCGATCGTGGACGCGCTGCGCCCGCTGGGAGTGACCGAGGTGACGATGCCCTGCACGCCGCAGCGTGTCTGGGACGCCCTCGGACAGGCCCGCTCCGCGAAGGAGGCGTCGGCATGATTCCCCCGGCATTCGAGTACGTGCGGCCCGGCAGCGTCGACGAGGCCGTGCGGACGCTCGCGGACGCGGGTGAGGACGCCAAGGTGCTGGCCGGCGGCCAGAGCCTGCTGCCGCTGCTCCGGCTGCGGCTCGCCTTCCCCGAACTCGTGGTCGACGTCGGCCGGATCCCCGAACTGCGCGGGATCCATGAGGACGAGGGCACGCTGGTGATCGGCGCGATGACCTCGCACCACGACGTCATCCGCGACCCTCGGATCCGCCGGCACGCCGGGCTGCTGGCCGCGGCCACCGCCACGGTCGCCGATCCCGCCGTACGCCATCGCGGCACCCTCGGAGGTGCGCTCGCGCACGCCGATCCGGCCGGTGACCTGCCCGCCGTGATCCTCGCGCTGGACGCGACGCTGATCGCGGTCGGGCCGCGCGGGCGCCGGGCCATCCCGGCCGGCGAGTTCTTCCTGGACTATCTGCAGACCGCGCTGGCGCCGGACGAACTGCTGGTGGAGGTGCGGATCCCGGCCGCCGACGGCTGGGGCTTCCGGTACGAGAAGTTCCAGCGGATCGCGCAGGCCTGGGCGGTGGTCGGCGTGGCGGCGCTGGTGCGGCGCGACAACGGGCACATCGCCGAGGCACACGTCGGACTGACCAACATGGGCGCGGTCCCGCTGCGCGCCGGGGCGACCGAGGAGGCGCTCGTGGGCGCCGAGGCGGTGGACGCGGTGCGGCGGGCCGCCGAGTCGGCCGCCGAGGGTACGCACCCGTCGTCGGATCCGTCGGCCTCGCCCGCCTACCGCGCGCACCTCGCCCGGGTGCTCACGCGGCGGGCGGTCCTGACCGCCGCCGGGATGGGGTGAGGAGCCCATCACCGGCACGGCCGCGGACGGCTTCAGCGGTCCGGACGAGCTGCGGGCCCGCCTGGAGAAGACGGGGTACCTCGTCGACGACGGACTGGCCGTGGCCTGCTTCCTGGCGCTGCGGCTGCACCGGCCGATCTTCTGCGAGGGCGACGCGGGCGTGGGCAAGACCGCGCTCGCGTCCGCCCTCGCCGAGGCGACCGGCGCCCCGCTGATCCGGCTGCAGTGCTACGAGGGAATCGACGCCTCCCAGGCCCTGTACGACTGGGACTTCCCGCGCCAGCTGCTGCATCTGCGGGCCGCCGAGGCGGCGGGCGTCACGGACGCCGACCGGCTCGAGGACGAACTGTACGACCGGCGGTTCCTCATCACCCGCCCCCTCCTGCAAGCGCTGGAGACCCAGCCGTCCGTCCTGCTCGTCGACGAAGTGGACCGCGCGGACGACGAGTTCGAGGCGTACCTGCTGGAGCTGCTGTCGGAGTACGCGGTCACCATCCCCGAACTGGGCACCTTGCGGGCCGAGTCGCCGCCCGTCGTGGTCCTCACCTCCAACCGCACCCGCGAAGTGCACGACGCCCTGAAGCGGCGCTGTCTCTACCACTGGTTCGACCATCCCGGCTTCGCCCGCGAACTCGCCATCGTGCGAAGGAGGTTGCCGCAGGTGACCGCCCGGCTCGCCGAGCAGGTGACCGCCCTCGTCCAGGCCCTGCGCGCCGAGGACCTGCTCAAACCGCCCGGGGTCGCGGAGACCATCGACTGGGCGGAGGCCCTGCACGCGCTCGGCGCGACCGAGGTGGATGCCGAGCTTGCGGTCGCCACCCTGGGGGCGGCACTGAAATACCGGGAGGACGCGGAGCGGGCCCGGGGGCTCGATCTCTCGGCGATCCTCGCGGCTCGGGAGGTGTGAAAGGTGCCGGGCCTCGATGCGTCCGCCGTGCTCGTCGGTCTCACCCGTGCCCTGCGCGCCGCGGGTGTCGACGCAGGGCCCGATCGGGTGCAGGCTTTCCTCGGCGCGCTGGACCTCCTCGATCCGGGCAGCCGCTCCGACGTCTACTGGGCCGGCCGGCTCACCCTGTGCGGGAGCCAGGACGATCTGGAACGGTACGAGCGCGTCTTCGCCGCCTACTTCGGCGCGAGGGGGGCCCTGGCTCCGGCGCGGGCGGACCCGCCGCCCCGGCCGCGCGTGGTCGTACGGGACGCCGGTCCCGTCCCCCACGCGGCGGCCCGGGCCACGGAGGACGGCGTCCCCGTCCCGGTGCTGGCGGCCTCCACGGACGTACTGCGCCACCGCGACTTCGCCTCGCTCACGCCGTCCGAGCGGGAACAACTGCGGCGGCTGCTGGCCGCGTTCCGGCTGCGCGGCGAGGTACGGCGCTCCGCGCGGCGCCGGCCGGCGCGACGAGGCAGCGTGGATCCGCGGCGTACCGTACGGGAGTTGCTGCGGCGGGGCGGCGAGCCGGCCCGGCTGCGGCTGCGCACCCGGGCCGAGCGCCCGCGCCGGATCGTGCTGCTCGTGGACGTGAGCGGCTCGATGACCCCGTACGCGGACGCGCTGCTGCGGTTCGCGCACGCGGCCTCGCACGGCACACCCACCGAGGTGTTCACGATCGGCACCCGGCTGACCCGGGTGACCCGCGAGCTCACGCACCGCGACCCCGACACGGCGATGGCGGCCCTCGCGGCGGCGGTTCCGGACTGGCGCGGCGGCACCCGGCTCGGGGAGCTGCTGCGGGGCTTCCTGGACCGCTGGGGCCGGCGGGGCATGGCGCGCGGCGCGGTCGTGGTGCTGCTCTCGGACGGCTGGGAGTGTGGCGATCCGGCGCTGCTCGCCGCCCAGATGCGACGCTTGCACCGGCTCGCGCACCGGGTGATCTGGGCCAATCCGCTCAAGGCCCGACCCGGTTACGCTCCCCTGGCCGCCGGAATGGCGGCGGCGCTGCCGAGCGTGGACGCGTTCGTCGAAGGGCACAGCCTGGCCGCGCTGGAGCGTCTGGCGGCGGTGGTGAGAGGAGCGGAGCCTTGAGAAGTACGGGAGCCTTCGGGAGCACCGCGTCCTCGGGGAGCGGCGGAGCCTTCAGGGGCCAGGGCCCCTTTAGGAGCGGCAGGCGCCTCACGAGCGGTGGACCCTTGAGGAGCGAGCAGCGGATCCTTGGGGAAGACGCGCCCGTCGGTGAAGGGAGCGAGCGATGCGTGACATCCTCCCGGCGCTGAACGCCTGGTACACGGCGGGGACCCCGTTCGGGCTGGCCACGGTGGTCGCGGTCAGCCGCAGCGCGCCCCGCGACCCGGGCGCGGCCATGGCCGTGGGCCCCGGCGGCGAGGCTGTGGGCAGTGTCTCCGGTGGCTGCGTCGAGGGCGCGGTCTTCGAGCTGGCCCAAGAGGTGGTGGAGTCCGGCACGGCACGGCTGGAGACCTTCGGGTACAGCGACGAGGACGCGTTCGCCGTCGGGCTCACCTGCGGCGGCGAGATCACCCTGCTGGTGCGCCGGGTGTCCCCCGCCGACGACCCGGTCTTCGGGGCGGTGGCCGAGTCGGTGGCCGCGGGCCGACCGGTGACCGTGGCGACCGTGATCGGCGGACCGGCGCCGCTCGGGGCCACGCTCGCCGTGTGGCCGGACGAGGAGTCGGGGCCCTTGGGTGGGGTGTCGGGCAGCCTCGGGTCGACGGGGCTGGATGTCGCCGTCACCGCCGATGCGCGCGGCGAACTGGCGCAGGGCGCCACGATCCGGCGGCACTACGGTCCGCACGGCGAGCGCCGCGAGGACGCCGTCGGCGTCTTCCTCAACTCCTTCGCGCCCCCGCCCCGCATGCTGGTCTTCGGCGCGATCGACTACGCGGCCGCGGTGGCCCGCATCGGTGCCTTCCTCGGCTACCGGGTCACGGTGTGCGACGCCCGCCCCGTCTTCGCCACACCGAAACGGTTCCCGGAGGGCGTGGAGGTCGTCGTCGACTGGCCGCACCGCTATCTGAACGGTACGGCCACGGACACGCGGACGGTGATCTGCGTCCTGACCCACGACCCGAAGTTCGACGTGCCCCTGCTGGAGGAGGCACTGCGCCGCCCGGCCGCGTACATCGGGGCGATGGGCAGCCGCCGTACGCACGACGACCGGATGAAACGGCTGGTCGACGCCGGTGTGACGGACCACGAACTGTCCCGGCTGCGCTCCCCCGTCGGGCTCGACCTCGGGGCGCGTACGCCCGAGGAGGTGGCCGTGTCCGTCGCCGCCGAGATCGTCGCCCTGCGGTGGGGCGGCAGCGGGGCGCCGCTGACGGCGACGGGCGGGGCGATTCATCCGAGGCATCCGGACGCGCCAGGAGGAGAAGATGGATCTGCACCATGAGTTCACGGTCCCCGTCCCGGTCCAGGACGCCTGGCGGGTGCTCCTCGACATCGAGCGGGTCGCCCCGTGCATGCCGGGCGCGACGGTGGAGGACTACGACGGCAAGACCATCACCGGCTCGGTCAAGGTGAAGGTGGGCCCGATCACGCTGACGTACCGGGGCACCGCCGTCTTCGAGGAGCAGGACGAAGCGGCGCACCGGATGGTGCTGGTCGCGAGCGGCAGGGAAGCGCGGGGGCAGGGGACGGCGCGCGCCACGGTCACCGGCACGCTCAGCGAACGCGACGGCGGCACGGCGGTGTCGGTGCGGACCGACCTGACCGTGACGGGGCGTCCGGCGCAGTTCGGGCGCGGGGTCATGGCTGAGGTCGGAGACAAGCTGGTCGGACGGTTCGCGGACTGTCTGTCCGAGCGCCTCAAGGAATCCGACCGGCCCACCGAGCCCTCCGGCCGACCCGAAGAATCCGACCGGCCCACCGAGCCTTCCGGCCGACCCGAAGAATCCGCCCGGCCCACCGAGCCCTCCGGCCGACCCGAAGAATCCGACCGGCCCACCGAGCCCTCCGGCAGGCCCGAGGAATCCGGGGGGCGCGAGGAATCATCCGGGCCGCTTGAACCTCGAGAGTCCGCCCCGCTCGCGGGATCTTCCGGACGGGCCGAGGAGTCCGGCCGACGCGCGGAGTCTTCCGGCCGGCCCGCGGACTCGGGCCGGCCCGCAGCGTCCGAGCTGCTCAACAAGCCGACGCTTCCGCTGCGTTCGGCGGCGGAGCCGATCGACCTGGTGAGGACGGCGGCGGGTCCGGTCGCCAAACGGCTGGCGGCGGCGCTCGCCGCGGCCGCCGCGGCGACGCTGGTGTTCTCGCGCCTGCGGCGCGTCCTGCGCGTACGACACCGTCGGCACCACTGAGCCGCCCAGCCGCCAGCCGGTCAGCTGCTCCGCTGCTCAGACTCAGCCGCTCAGCCGGTCTCGTCGCGGTGGTCGGCGATCACCTGCTCCAGGTGGTGCAGCGCCACGGTCACCCGCGCCGGGTCCTCCTGGAAGAAGGGGTCGTCCGGGACGGGCAGGGACCCGGCGAGCGCCCAGCCGCGGCCCCGCGCCCAGGTCGCGTCGTCCAGGCCGACGGCGTCACGGAACGCGCCGCGTGCCCGGGCGGGCAGGAACTTCCACGCGGGCAGCAGGTCGACGGCCGGGTCGCCCACGGCGAGCGTCCCGAAGTCGATGACCGCGCTCAACCTGCCCCCGACGGCCAGGAGATTGCCGGTCGCCAGGTCGCCGTGGATCCACACCGGCGGCGCGTCCCAGGCGGCCGCCGCGAGCGCCGCTTCCCATACCTCCGTCACCGCGTCGGTTCGACCACGCCCCTGAGCGCCTCGATCTTGGGACGGACGCGTGCGTCGGCCGCCAGGGAGTCCCGCTCGTCTCCCATGGGCACACCGCGGAACGCGTTGCTCTGCTCGGGCCCGGGGCCACCGGTGGGGTCGAGTTTGTGGAGCGCGGTGATGAACTCGGCGAGCCGGCCGGCCGCTTGGACCGGATCGGCCAGGCCTTCGGTCGTGGCCGTCCCGCCCTCCAGCCATCGGTAGACGGACCAGGGGAAGGGGTACCCCTCCCCCGGTGCCCCCTTCGCCAGCGGTTCCGACACGGGCAGCGGCAGATGCGGGGCGAGGCGCGGCAGCCAGGTGTGCTCCCGTTCGACCTGGCCGACCCAGTGGGGGTAGCGCGGCAGACGTACGGACAACTCGTCGCCCAGCCGGAACGTGGCGTTGTCCATGCCCGGCGACGGGACGGGTGAGAGGGGAAGTTCGGCCCACCGGGGGAACTGAGCGGCCAGCAGACGGCGTACGAGATCGGCGTCGATCGACACGGCGTCCATCTCACCGGGCGCGGTCACCGGCCGTCCACTCAATTACCCGGTACGCGGCGGCAGTCGGTGCAGTGTCACGTCGGTCAGCCGGCCGTCCGACACCGTCGCGGTCATGTATGTGCAGTGGGGCTCGCGGCGGCGGTCGGTCGGGGAGCCGGGGTTGAGGAGGCGCAGGCCTGTCGGTGTCGTCGTGTCCCACGGGATGTGGCTGTGGCCGAAGACCAGGACGTCGAGGTCGGGGAAGCGCTCGGCGCAGCGGTGTTCGCGGCCCTGGGCGGCGCCGGTCTCGTGGACGACCGCGAAGCGCAGGCCGCCCAGTTCGGCGCGGGCCACCTCGGGGAGGCGGGCGCGCAGATCCGGGCCGTCGTTGTTGCCGTACACGCCGACGACGTGGCGGGAGCGGTCCTCCAGCAGGTCGAGGGTGGCGGTGTCCACCCAGTCGCCCGCGTGGATGACGACGTCGGCGAGCGGGAGTTCGGCGAGGAGCTGCGCGGGGAGTTCCTTCGCCCGCTTCGGGAGGTGGGTGTCGGACATCAGCAGGAGACGCACTCCCCCAGGGTGTCACTCACCTCGGTCCCCAGGGGGTCACCACCCCTACAGTCCCGCAGCGTGCGTCCCCGGCACGGCCACCCGGAGTCACCCCAGAGCCAACTCGCACCACACCTGTTTCCCGCCGCTCACCGGCAGCGTCCCCCAGGCCGCCGACATGGCTTCGACGAGGAGGATGCCGCGGCCGCCGGTGGCCTCCCAGCCGATGCTGGTGGGCTTGATCGGCGTACGCGGCGAGTTGTCGGCGACCGCGATGCGCAGCCGGTGGTTGATCCGGGTGAGGTCGAGCCTGACCTGGCCGTCGGTGTGTACGAGGGCGTTGGTGACGAGTTCGGAGACGACGAGGAGTACGGCGTCCATGCCGTCGTCGCTCACGCCCCAGGTGCGCAGGGTGCGCCGGGTGAAGCGGCGGGCGTGCCGGACCGCCTCGGGGACGCGCCAGACGGTCCAGCTCTCGCGGAGCGGGCGGGTGGCCAGGCCGTCGTAGCGCATCAGGAGGAGGGCCACGTCGTCGCTGCGGTTGGCGCTCGTGAGCAGCCCGTCGGCCACGAGTCCGAGGTGGGCGGGGTCGGAGGCGGCCAGCTCGGAGGCGAGCCGGTTCAGGCCGTCCTCGATGTCGACCTCGACGGACTCGACGAGGCCGTCCGTGGTCAGGGCCACGATGGTGCCGGGCTGGAGGCGCAGGGGGCTCATGGGGAAGTCCGCCTGGGTGACGACACCCAGCGGAGGACCGCCTTCCGAATCGGGGACCTCCGTACGGCCGTCCGGGTGACGCAGCACCGGGGGCAGGTGTCCGGCACGGACGTACCAGGCGGAGCCCTCCTCCATGTCGATGTCGACGTAGCAGCAGGTGACGAAGAGGTCGGTCTCCAGGTCCATCAGGAGACGGTTGGCGTGCGAGACCACCACGTCCGGGGGATGCCCTTCGATGGCGTACGCGCGCAGGGCCGTGCGCATCTGGCCCATGAGGGTCGCGGCCGAGGCGTTGTGTCCCTGGACGTCGCCGATGACGAGGGCGACGTGGTTCTCGGGCAGCGGGATCACGTCGTACCAGTCGCCGCCGACCTCCAGACCGGACGTGGTCGGCAGATAGCGGGCGACCGCTACCGCGCCGGGCAGCCGGGGCAGCCGGCGCGGAAGCAGGGAGCGCTGGAGCATGCCGATGAGTTCGTGCTCGGCGTCGAAGGCGTGGGCGCGCACCAGGGCCTGCCCGGTGAGGCCCGCGGCGGCGGTGAGCAGGGCGCGTTCCTCGGGGCCGAACTCGTGCGGGGCGTCCCAGCCGATCAGACAGGCGCCGGCCATCCGGACGCCGGCGGCCAGCGGCAGGACGGCGAGGCCGCCGGGGCCGACCTCGGCGAGCGCGGGTTCCAGGGGTGCGCCGGCGGGCCAGATGGCGGAGCGCCCCTCGCTGAGGGCGGCGGCGAGCGTCGGCATGGCCCGGACGGGGGCGTCGGGCCATTCAGAGCGCCACTCGGTGCGCCACAGCTCGGGCCAGGCCTCGGGCTCGGGCGGGTCGAGGACGGTGACGACGAGACGGTCGCCCTCGAGTTCGGCGAGGGCGATCCGGTCGGCCTGGAGGGGCTGGCGGAGGGCGGCGACCACGGCGCGGCCCACGTCGCGGACGGTTCCCGCGGTGGCGAGGGCGCTGGCGAGCCGCTGGACGCGGGCCACGTCGTTGACTCCGGAGCGCAGCTTCGAGGCGTCGGAGACCGTGCCCACGAGCCGTGCGGGCCTGCCTTCGCCGCCGGGGAGCAGGCGGGCGCGCAGCCGCAGCCACCGCTGCCCGCCGGTGGGCCCCAGGATCCGGAACTCCAGCTCGCGCTCGTCGACGGACATGTGGTCCGGCTCCACCGTGGACATCAGCGACGGCAGGTCCTCCGGCACGGTCATCGACAGCAGCGTCTCCACCTTGCCGTCGAAGTCGTCCGGGTCGAGACCGAACAGCTCCAGCATCTCGTCGCCGACCTCGACGTGCCCGGTGTCCATCGCGAGGCTGAAGGAGCTGCCGGGCAGGTCGTCGGTGTCCTCCGTCTCGGCCCGCGGCGGGCAGACGACGGCTTCGGCGAGCAGGGCGAGGCACTCCCGGTCCGCGGAGCCGAAGCCGTCCGGGTTCTCGCTGACCGAGGCCAGGCAGCCGCCGTCCCGCAGCGGCAGCACGGCGAGAAAGAAGTCCTGGGACGGCAGCCGACGGGCGTCGGCGCAGCGGCTGAGTTCCTCCGGGCCGAGCCAGAGCGGCCGGCCCGAGCGGTGGGCGTCCGCTGCGGGGGACCCGCCGGAGAGCGGATAGCTGTCACGCAGCCCGTACAGCTTCCTCGGCAGCCCGGCGGACTCGGCCAGGTGCAGTACGTCGCCGTTCTCGCTCGGTGCGTACACCGCGGCGAGGGTGGCGCCACTGAAGACGAGTGCCTGTTCGAGGACGCGGCGCAGTCGCTCGCGCGGGTCCAGGTCGGTGGCGAGCGTCTTGAGGGCAAGTTCGGCACGCAGCGTTCTCGTTCCGCGTTCCGCAGCGCCCTTACCGACCACGTCCGCAATTACAGCGCTTCCGGAGCGCTTGCGCAGCCCCTGTGACCGTTCTGGGCCTGTCGGGCCTGCGGCGCAGCACGATCGTTCGAAAGTAATCGAACAGATCTTTATTCATGCGTTTCGCACGGTGATCTCGTGACAGGCGTGACTGTCCGTGCCTCTGGCGGGCTGGAAGTCTCGGTGGCACAGGGCCGAGGGGGACATGGCATGGACAAGCGGTACGAGGTCTACGCGCTGGCCGACAGACACTTCTACGAGACGCCGGACCGGCTCTCCGGAAGCGATCGGAGCGCACCGCCCGCATACGGGACGGCGCTGCGCGAGGTGCCCGAGGGCTGGCGCGCGGCGCGGATCGGTGACTGGCTGACGCTGACGCCGGTCGACCGCGACGGCAGCCCGTGGTCCGGGCCCGCCCAGGGCTGGAAGATCCACGCCTCGGCCACCCGGGAGAACGCGGAGAAGATCGCCGAGATCGTGTGGGACTACTGCGTGCCCCGGCTGATCCCGTTCAAGTTCGTGCCGGGCCCGCATCTGCTGCACTTACGGAACACCAAGTACGCGGCCCGCGACACCAGCGGGAAGTTCGTCACGATCTATCCGGCCGGCGAGGACCAGCTCCAGCTGGTGCTGCGGGAGCTGGGCGAGCTGCTGGCCGGCTTCGAGGGGCCGTACATCCTCACCGACCTGCGCTGGAACGAGGGTCCGTTGTACGTCCGGTACGGCGCCTTCGCGCGTGCCTTCGTGGTCGACGAGCGGGGCTCGCTCGTCCCGGCCGTGCGGGACGGCGCGGGGAATCTGGTGCCGGACCGGCGGCAGCCCTCCTTCCAGGTGCCGGAGTGGGTGACGCTTCCCTCGTTCCTGGAGCCGCAGCTCGCGGCACGGGCCGCGACGACGGTCGGCGAGCTGCCGTACCGCATCGAGAAGGCCCTGCACTTCTCCAACGGCGGCGGGGTGTACGCCGGCACGGACACCCGTGACGGGCGCAAGGTCGTCCTCAAGGAGGGGCGTCCGCACGCGGGGCTCGCGGCGGACGGCGCGGACGCGATCGCCCGTCTCGAGCGCGAGAAGTACGCGCTGGAGCGGGTGTCGGGGCTGGGCGTGGTGCCGGAGGTACGGGACTGGTTCACGCTCGGTGACCACCGCTTCCTCGTCATGGACTTCCTGGAGGGGCGGCCCCTCAACTCCTTCTTCGCCGAGCGGCATCCCCTGCTCACCCCCGAACCGGACCCGGCCGCGGTCGCCTCGTACACCGCCTGGGCGCTGCGCGTCCACCGTGCGGTCGAGAGGGCCGTCGAGGCGGTGCACGGACGCGGGATCGTCTTCAACGACCTGCACGTCTTCAACATCATGGTCGGGCCCGACGGCGAGTCGGTGTCCCTGCTCGACTTCGAGGCGGCGGCACCGATCGAGGAGAACGGCCGCCAAGTGGTCGCCCATCCGGGCTTCTTCGCCCCGCCGGACCGGACGGGGCCCGCCGTCGACCGGTACGCGCTGGCGTGTCTGCGGCTCGCGCTGTTCATGCCGGTCACCACGCTCTTCGTGGTGGACCGTGGGAAGGCCGCCCATCTGGCCGAGGTCATCGCCGGGCAGTTCCCGGACGTGCCCGGGGAGTTCCTGGCCGAGGCGGTCGCCGAGATCACGGGCGACGGTGCCGGCCGGCGTCCGCCGACCCCCGAGCGGGGAGAGACGGGCGCGCCCCCGCCCGCCGCTCACCTTCGGGGGTCGGTCGCCTCCGTGCCTCAGGGGTCGGTCTCCTCCGTGCCTCAGGGGTCGGTCTCCTCCGTGCCTCAGGCGTCGGACCCGTCCCTGCCTCAGGCGTCGGTCCCGCCCCCGGCACAGGCGTCGGATCCGTCCAGGCCACGGGGATCGGACCCGTCCCTGCTTCAGGCGTCGGCCCCGTCCCCGGCACAGACGTCGGACCCGTCCAAGCCACAGGCGTCGGTCCCGTCCCCGGCACAGGCGTCCGTCCTGTCCCTGCCTCGTGGGTCGGTCTCCTCGCTCCCCGACCCCGGGGACTGGCCCCGCAGCCGCGACTCGATGGTCGGGGCGATCCTCGCTTCGGCCACACCGGAGCGCGACGACCGGCTCTTCCCGGGCGACATCGCCCAGTTCTCCGACGGCGGCGGGCTCGGACTCGCGCACGGGGCCGCGGGCGTGCTGTACGCGCTGGCGGCGACCGGCGCCGAACGCTACGAGGAGGGCGAGCGCTGGCTCCTCGAACACACCGATCCGGTACCGGTCGGCACACCACTTGGCCTCTACGACGGGCTCGCGGGCGTCGCCTGTGTCCTCGAAGAGCTCGGATACCGGCAGCGGGCGCTCGACCTGGTCGACGGGATCCTCAAGGAGAAGTGGCGGAAGCTCTCGTCCGACCTCCACGGCGGTCTCGCCGGGCTCGGTCTGACCCTCGGGCACCTGGCGTGGGCGACCGGCGAGGCGGAACTGGCCGAGCGCGCCGCCGAGGCCGCCCACCTGCTCGTCGCCCGGCTCGCCGAACCGCGCCCGGCCACTCCAGGCCCCGGCGCTCCTCGCCGGCGTGCCGGCCTGCTGCGCGGCGCGAGCGGCCCCGCGCTCTTCCTGCTCCGCCAGTACGAGTCCAACGGCGCCCCCGGCCTCCTCGACGCGGCCGCCGAAGCACTGCGCCGGGACCTCGCGTGCTGTGTCGTCCAGAAGGGCGGAGGCCTGGAGGTCGACGAGGGCTGGCGCACGCTCCCGTATCTCGGTGACGGCAGCGTCGGGCTGGGGATGGTCCTCGACGACCATCTGGCGCTCGCAGGTGGCGCCGTCACCCGCGCGGGCAGCGGAATCGGCGAGCCTGAGGGGACACACCCCGCTGTCGCCGCTCGCGGCCCGGCCGGGATCCCCGAGTCCGAGCGGGCGGACGCCACACGCGCCACCGCCGGCGCTCACGACCGCGCCGAAGTCGCGGAGTTCGAGCAGGCCCGCTCCGCCATCCTCACCGCCGCGACCTCGCGCTTCTACGCGCAGCCCGGGCTCTTTCAGGGACGCGCCGGGATGATCCTGCACCTCAGCAGGACCCACGCGCCGGGCGCCACCGGGGAGCGGCTCGCCGGACAAGTCGCGGGGCTCGGCTGGTTCGCGATGGCCTACCAGGGCCAACTGGCCTTCCCCGGGCACCAGATGATGCGCCTCTCCATGGACCTGGGCACCGGAACGGCAGGGTGCCTGCTCGCGCTCGGCGCGGCCCTGGGCGGCGCGGTCCCGGCCCACCTGCCGTTCCTGCCGCCGCTCGACGGCGGCCCTCGAACGCGGCTCCGCAATCCGACGGAGTCGTGACGCAACACCCCGTCCCCAATTGATAGGGAAAGGACACGAGATGGCACTTCTCGACCTGCAGACGATGGAGTCCGACGAGCACACCGGCGGTGGCGGTGCGAGCACGGTGAGCCTGCTCTCCTGCATCTCCGCCGCGAGCGTTCTGCTCTGTCTCTGACCGCACCGCGCAGGCACGGCTCCGGGCGGCTCACTCCCCTCCACGGGGAGGGGCCGCCCGGGGTCCCGCAGCACGCCAGGGACGCGAGGGACGGAACCGCGTGACCACTCCAGCCGACATCCGAACACCCCGGTCAACGGCTCTGCTGCGTGCGGCCACCTTGCACAACGGCTCCCGCTGCGTGGCTCTGTGCCTCGCGACGACCACGGCGACGGGAGCCGGCCTGCTCCTGCCCTTCGCCCTGGGCCGGGCCCTCGATCTTCTGCTGACGGATACCGGTGGGGCGCGCGCCACCCGCTGGGTGCTGGTGTGCACCGCCCTCGTCCTGCTGCTGGCGGTGCTCGACGCCTGCGAGAGCGTCCTCGGCGCGACCACGAACGCCCGGGCCACCGCATGGCTCAGACGACGGCTGGTCGGCCATCTGCTGGCCGTCGGGCCGCGCGCCGTCCGTCGGTTCGGGCCGGGCGAACTGGTGGCACGGCTCGTCGGCAACGCCGCGCAGGCCGGCACCGCGCCCGCCACCGTCGCCGCACTCCTCGCCGCCCTCGCCACGCCGGTCGGCGCGGTCGTGGCGCTCGGACTCGTCGACCCCTGGCTGACGGCCGTGTTCCTCGGCGGCGCACCGGTGCTCACCCTGCTGCTGCGCGCCTTCGCGCGCGACTCCTCGCGGTGCGTGGCGCGTTACCAGGACGCGCAGGGCCGGATCGCGGGCGCGCTGGCGGAGGCGATCGGCGGGTTCCGCACGATCGCGGCCGGCGGGACCGCCGACCGTGAGGTGGCGCGGATCCTGCGTCCGCTGCCCGAACTGTCCCGCGAGGGCCACCGGATGTGGCGGGTCCAGGGGCGCGCCGCCGCACAGGCGGTCGCCGTGGCGCCGCTCCTGCAGATCGGGGTCCTGTCCGTCGCGGGCGTCCTGCTCGTGCACCACCGGCTGTCCGTCGGTGATGTCCTCGCGGCCTCCCGGTACGCGGTGCTGGCGACGGGTGTCGGCGTCCTGGTCGGGCAGTTGTCCGGGCTGGTCCGCGCGCGGGCGGCGGCCCGGCGGCTCGGCGAACTGCTGGACGAGCCGCCGACGTCGTACGGAACACGCCGACTGCCGCCCGGACAGGGGCGGTTGGAGCTGCGTGGCGCGACCGTCCGGCGCGGCGGACGCGCCGTGCTCGACGGAATAGACCTGGTCGTCCCTGGCGGCACCACGCTCGCCGTGGTCGGGCGCTCGGGCTCCGGCAAGTCACTGCTCGCGGCACTCGCGGGACGCCTGGCCGATCCGGACGGCGGCGAGGTCCTGCTCGACGGGGTGCCGCTGCGCGAGCTGGAGCGGAGCGAGGTGCGCCGCGCGATCGGCTGCGCCTTCGAGCGGCCCGCCCTGCTCGGTGACACCATTGAGGACACCATCGGCTTCGGTGTGGCCGCGCCGTCCCACGACCGCGTCGTGGCGGCCGCCCGCACGGCCCGCGCCGACACCTTCGTCCGCCGGTTGCCCAAGGGGTACGCCACCCCGTGCACCCGCGCCCCGCTCTCCGGCGGCGAGGCCCAACGCCTCGGTCTCGCACGGGCATTCGCCCACGGCGGCCGGCTGCTGATCCTCGACGACGCCCTGTCCAGTCTGGACACGGTCACCGAGCACCACATCGCCGAAACCCTCTTTCGTCCCACCCCCGGAAGCAGCCGTCTGATCGTCGCCCACCGGGTGTCCACGGCGGCGCGGGCCGATGCCGTGCTGTGGCTGGACGAAGGGCGGGCGCGGGCCCTCGGGCCGCACGCGGAGCTGTGGCGCACGGCCGAGTACCGGGCTGTGTTCGGCGCGGGCGCCGGTACGGAGGAGGACGGCAGTACGGCGGAGAACGCCGGTACGGCGGAGGACGGAGACGGCTCGTGACGGTGCGCCGGCGCGGGCTGCGCTTCCTGGCCGACCGGTGGCGTGCGGTCGTGACGCTGGCCGCCTGGTCGGTGCTGGAGACGGGACAGACCTTCCTCATGGGGTACGCCCTGGCGCGGGCCCTGGACCAGGGGTTCCTGGCCGGTCGGGCGGACGTCGGCCTCGGCTGGCTCGGAGTCGCGGCACTCGCCGTGGCCGTCGGGGCGTACGGGACGGGGCGGGTGTACGGGGCTGTCGCCGCGCTGGTGGAGCCGGTGCGGGACCGGCTGGTGCGGCGCGTGGTCGCGCGCGGAGTGCGAGAGGGGGACGGCGGGGCACTGTCCGGGCTCACCCAGCAGGTGGAGATCGCCCGCGACACCTTCGCCGGTCTGGTGATGGTGTCGCGCTCGTTCCTGTTCACCGCCGCGGGCGCCCTGATCGGGCTGTGCTCGCTCGACCCGTTGCTCCTGCTGGTGGTCGCGCCTCCGCTGGCGGCCGGGGTGGCGCTGTTCGCCGCGACGCTGCGGCCGTTGGCGCGCAGGCAGGAGGCGTTCCTCGTCGCCGACGAGGGCATCGCCGCCCAACTGGGCCGCGTGTGCCCGGGGTTGCGGGACATCACGGCGGGCGGCGCTGAGGAGCGGGTGGCCGCCGACGCGGGAGCACGCATCGCCGCCGAGCTGCGGGCGGCGCGCTCGCTGGCCCGTTGGGGCGTCGTGCGCGTGGCGTCCCTCGCCGTCGGCGGGCAACTCCCCCTCGTCCTGCTCCTCGCGACCGCCCCCTGGCTCCTGGACCACGGCGTCACCGCGGGCGCGCTGGTCGGCGCCCTCGCCTACGTCACCCAGTCCCTGCTCCCCGCCTTGCAGAACCTGGTCCACGGCCTGGGCACGAGCGGCGCCCGGCTGGCAGTGGTCCTGCGTCGCCTGGCACCGGACACGGCGCCGAGTGCCGCCACCGGCATCGCGTGGACGGAGGCGACGCCGACCGACCACGCGCCCGACCCGCCAAGAGCCACCGTACGAGGACCGGTCACGAACCCGCCCGACACCTCAAGAGCCGCCGTACAACTGCTTGCACAGCAACCCACCCCCGACACCACCCCCACGGCCGCGCCGCCACCCGCACCCCCCGCCCTTTCCGTCACCGGTCTCACCTTCGCCTACGGACCCACCAGCCTCCCGGTCATCAGCGGTCTCGACCTGCGCCTCGCCCCGGGCGCCCATCTGGCCGTCGTGGGCCCCAGTGGGATCGGCAAGTCCACGCTCGCGGGACTCGTCGCGGGGCTGCTCCGCCCGGGAAACGGCGTGATCCAGGTGTACGGCCACCCGGTGCCCGGCCACGCGGCCGCCGCGCACCGGGTGCTCATCCCGCAGGAGGCGTACGTCTTCACGGGCACGCTCGCCGAGAACCTGGGCCAGCTGCGGCCGGATCCGGTACCGCAGGCGGAGGTGTGGGCGGCCGCCGAGGCCATCGGACTCGACGGGCTGCTGGACCGGCTGGGCGGCCCGGCGGCGGAGGTCGATCCGGGGACGCTGTCCGCAGGTGAGCGGCAGCTGATCGCGCTGACCAGGGCGTATCTCTCGTCCGCCCCCCTCGCACTGCTCGACGAGGCGACCTGTCACCTCGATCCGGAGGCGGAGGAGCGCGCGGAGCGCGCCTTCGCCGCACGCCCCGGCGGCACCCTCGTGGTCGTCGCCCACCGCATCAGCTCGGCGCGCCGGGCGGCGCAGGTCCTGGTCATGGACGGGCAGCGCGTCGACCTCGGAGGTCACGAGGAGCTGGTGGAGCGGTCGTCGCTCTATCGCGACCTGATCGGCGGCTGGTCGCGAGTGGGTTCACAGCCACCCCTCCCCCTGCGAGATGCGGATGGCGTCGACGCGGTTGCGGGCCCCGGTCTTGCGGGTGATCGACGCCATGTAGTTGCGCACGGTGCCGTGGGACAGATGGAGGCTGCCGGCGATCTCGGCGACGGAGGCGCCCCCGGCGGCCAGGGATAACACGCTCAGCTCGCGGCGGGTCAGCGGCATCTCGGCGGCCTTGAGGAATCCGAAGCCGAGCGAGTCGTCGACGAAACGTTCCCCCTGGGCGACCCGGCGTATCCCGAACAGCAGCCGGTCCGGCGAGCCCTCCTTGTCGACGTACCCGAGCGCACCGGCCTCCGCTGCTCGCCTGAGCAGCCCCGGTCTGTTCGCACTGGCAAGCACGAGAAGCCGGGGCCGCGGACTGCCCGCGCCCCGGCCGCACAACTCGGCGAGCGGCGGGATGCCGTAGGAGTCGGCGCACTCCAAGTCCACCGCGCAGACGTCCGGCCCGATCGACCGGGCGCGGCCGGGCGCGCCACGCCACGGGGTGTCGTACACCCCGAGGTCAGGCGTGCCGCGCAGCCACTCCGCCAGCACTTTTCGCACGAGACACGCATCGTGCACCAGTAGTACCCGGATCACGTCGGCTCCTCCAGGTGACCGTTCGATGACGCTCTGGTCCTGAGCGCGTGCCCATTGTTGGCGCATGCGACCGTTCCTGGGCGCGAAGAACCGGCCAAGAGGGTGCGCGGGGGCGCATGGGCAGCGCCCGTGCGCCGCGCCGCGCTTCGACCTAGGGGGCATGGCTTCGCACACGCGGGGTACTCGTGTCGGCCCGGTCCATGGCCGGGCTCGCCGTGCGGGAAGGGCGGCCAGGAGAGAGCCTTGATCTCTGGGAGCTGTCGCGCGGCCCTGCGAGGAGGTGGTCGGCGTGGCCGACTGGCAGGGACACGTTCAGGCACCGGCCGCCACCGCCGCGCCGGTCGGACGGCCGCTGCTGTCGATGACGCTGGCCTCGCTGCTCGACGAGGTGCACGCCCACTCCGGCGCGGTGTATCTGCTGGCACCCCGCGAACCGGTCCTGGAGATGGTGGTCACGGCGGGGCTGCCCCGGGCCTTCGCCGCCCCGTGGGAGCGGGTGGGGCTGAGTGCGCCGATCCCGGTCGCCGACGCGGCACGGGAGAGGCGGCTGATCTGGGTCAACGGGGAGGAGCAGATGGCGGCGCGCTATCCGCGCGTCGCAGTGGTGCTCCCCTATCCCTTCGCACTGGCCGCGCTCCCCCTGGCGACCCAGCACAAGCTGTACGGCGCGGTCTATGTGACCTGGCCCGGCGCGCATCCGCCGGAGCTGTCCGACCGGGAACGCGAACATCTCAGCGCCGCCTGCGACCGGCTCGCGCTGCGCCTGGAACGGGCCTCCGAGGAGCAGCGTCCGGTCCGCCCCGAGCCGGACCTGCTCGCCCCGGCCGCAGCGCCTACGGGGGCCGGCACCTTGGGCACGATGGAGGCCGCTCGGATGGTGGCGCGGCTGCCGTACGGACTGTGCGCGCTGGATCTGCACGGCCGGCTCAGCTACGCCAACGCGGCGACGGCGGAGCTGCTCGGCGTCCCGGCCAGCAGGCTGCTGGGCACCCAGCTGTGGGCGTCGGTGCCCTGGCTCAACGATCCCCTGTACGAGGACCGCTACCGAGCGGCGCTGCTCAGCCAGCACGTGACCTCGTTCGTGGCGCTGCGGCCACCGGGTGAATGGCTGTCGTTTCGTCTGTATCCCAGCACGAACGGGTTGAGTGTGCGCATCTCACGGGCCCGGGCGGTGTCCGAGATGACCCGCGCCGAGCCGCGGTCGGGCGACGACGCCCCGAGCCTGGTGACCATCTCCCAGATACTGAGCCTGGCGAGTGCGCTCACCACGGCGGCGGGCGTGCAGGACGTGGTGCAGCTGGTCGCGGACGAGATCGCGCCCGCCGTCGGCAGCCAGGCCTTGGTCGTCCTCGGCACACAGGCCGGGCGCCTCCATGTGCTGGGGCACCGGGGGTATCCGGACGCGCACATCGTGGAGCGCTTCGACGGGGTGCCGCTCAGCGCCCAGACCCCGGGAACCCATGCGCTCAACTCCGGTGTGCCCGCCTTCTTCGAGTCGCGTGAGCAGTTGGAGCACCTCTACCCGTCCAGGAGCACGACCCCCGAGGGCATGGCCGCGTGGGCGTATCTGCCGCTCATCGCCTCCGGGCGTCCGGTGGGCACCTGCGTCCTCGCGTACGCGCAACCGCATCCCTTCCCCGCGGACGAGCGTGCCGTGCTGACGAGTCTGAGCGGTCTGATCGCGCAGGCGCTGGAACGTGCCCTCCTCTACGACGCCAAGTTCCAGCTGGCGCACGGCCTGCAGGCCGCGCTGCTGCCGCACTCCCTGCCGTCGCTTCCCTTGATCGAGGCGGCCGCGCGCTATCTGCCGGCCACCCAAGGGATGGAGATCGGCGGGGACTTCTACGACCTGGTTCCCTCACACGGCCGGGCCGTGGCGGTGATCGGCGATGTGCAGGGGCACAACGTGACGGCGGCGGGCCTGATGGGTCAGCTGCGGACCGCCGTACGGGCGTACACGACCGTCGGTCAGGCGCCGGAGGAGGTGATGCGGAGCACCAACCGGCTGTTGATCGACCTGGGCACCGATCTCTTCGCCAGCTGTCTGTATCTGCGCCTCGACCCGGCACGCGAGGTGGCCGTCATGTCCCGCGCGGGGCACCCGCCGCCCCTGCTGCGGCGGCCGGACGGCAACGTCCGTGTGCTCGACCTCGCCGGTGGCCCCCTGCTCGGGATCGACGCCTCGGCCACCTATCCGACGACCGAGGTATCGCTGCTCCCCGGGTCCGTGCTCGCCCTGTACACCGACGGTCTGATCGAGTCGCCGGGCGTCGACATCGAGGATGCCCTCGCCGACCTGGGGCGACGGCTCGCCGAGACCGGCGACCAGCCCCTGGACGCGCTCGCCGACAGTCTCGTACAGCACGGGGAGACGGCGACCCGGGAACGGCTCGACGATGTCGCGCTGCTTCTGCTGCGGGTGCGGGGCTGAGGGGTACCGGGAGCGGAAGGGTCCGGCCCACCCCCCGGGGGGGCGGTCCCATACGCGGGCCCCCCGGACCCGGGGTTCCCGGCCCGGGCAGCGGCTCCAGGTGACCACCTGTAAGGGGGGGGTGTTTACCAGGGCCC
>NZ_JBHVWZ010000015.1:42529-199843 GCF_042881985.1 Streptomyces sp. NPDC058246
TGGGGGGGTTCCGCGCCCCTGAATGCCCCGCCCCCCCCCCCGCTGGCGCCCACCCTTCCGCTGCCGACCGGAACCGGGGTTCCGCGGCCGGGTCAGCGGCTCCTGGTGACCACGTGTCAGGGGGTGGTGTTCACCAGGCCCGAGCCGTCGTCCATGCCGGTGCCGGACTGGTCGCCCGCGCCGACGGCGTCACTGGCGCTCGGATCGACGGCTCCGCCGCCCTGGTCGCCCGCGCCCGCCGCGTCACTGGCACCGGCGCTCGGATCGACGGCTCCGCCGCTCTGGTCGCCCGCGCCAGCCGGATCACTGGCGGTCGCGCTGGGGTCTGCCGTGCCCGCGGCGCCGGCCCCGGCGTCTCCCGCGCCGAGCGTCGCGCCGACCGCCGCCAGGGCGGTGGTGACGGGCTGGAAGAAGGTCTCGCCGCCGACGGTGCAGTCGCCGCTGCCGCCCGAGGTCAGGCCGATCGCGCTGCCGTCCTGGGTGAACAGGGAGCCTCCGCTGTCCCCCGCTTCGGCGCAGACGTCGGTCTGGATGAGACCGGTGACGGTGTCGACACCGTTGGGGTCGGTTTCACTCTGGAAGTTGACGGTGGCGTCGAGACCGGTGACCGAGCCATCGTGCAGACCGGTGGTGCTGCCCATCCGGAGGACCTTCTGACCGACCGTGGCGTCCGCCGCCTGGGTGATCTGGACAGTCTGCCCATTGCCGACGTTGACCTCGCTCGGCGCCTGGGTGTTGGGGTCGTCGTACTTCACGAGTGAGAAGTCGCCCGCGCCAGGGAAGTTCGCCTGGTCGACGGTCGCGATCGGTTGGCCGTTCTGCGAGTCCGACCACTGGGCGGCCGCGACACCGCAGTGCCCGGCGGTCAGGAAGGCGGGGCTTCCGTCGCTTGCGGTGACGTTGAAGCCGAGGGAGCAGCGGACGCCCCCGCCGTTCGCCTGGGCGAAGATGGCGTCACCGCCCGACACGAACGTCTTGAACGTGCCGGCGGACTTCTTGACGCCGGCCACACCGGAGCCGAGCGAGTCGACGGTCGATGTCAGCTTGTTCCACTTGGCGCCCGTGACCGTACTGTCGGCGGTGACCTGGATCTCGTTGGTCTTCGGGTCGACGGCCCACGCCGTGCCCGGGATCGTCGCGTCCCTCTTGAGCGTCTTGGCCGCGGCCTGGAGGGTGGAGGTGCTGTTCTTCACCTCGTTCGCGACCGCACCGGCCTTCTCGATCTGGTTGACGACGTTGCTGTTGTTGCCGACGACGTTGACGACGAGCTGCTGCTTCGAGGCGTCGTAGTACGAACCGGCGACGGCGTCACCCAACTGGGAGGCGAGCTGCGAGGCGACGTCCGCGACATCGGCCGCCTTGAACGTCTTCGGGGCGGCGTCGTCCGCGTTCGTCTGGGACGCGTTGGCATTGGGCAGCAGAAGTGCCGCCGCTCCGAGCGCCGCCACGCTTCCTGCCGCGAGGGCGGCCTTGCGCTTGGGTATCCGTTTGTGACTCAACTCTTGACCTCCTGGGGACGGGGTCGATGCCGCCGTCCGGCAGCTGACTGGGGGCGCCTGGATGGCTGTTGATACGCGTGAGCCACGTGGGTTGTTCAACTGCCTTGCGGAAAGAGAGAAGTTGCAGCGGCGAAAGGTGTGGATGCCGAGGCGAACACGCCAGTTCACGGGGCGACCGTGGAACCGTGCGCCGGACGTCGTCCGCGCGGCTCGCGGTCGTGCGCCCCTGCGGGCCGAGCGGAACGCGTGTACGGATTCCCGCGCCACAGTCCGCTACTGATCGGTAACGGTCTGTTTCCGACCAAGAACGGAATCCCGGCTTCAGCGAATCTGCACATCGAATACTCAACCGAGTCACGGTGTGCGAGGGATCTGCACAGTCGCGCGCCCCCCTCCGTGCCATTGCGACGGGACTGTCCCATTCGGTACCGGGGCGGCAAGGGCGCGGATGCATCGATGCGGCGCGGCATGTGAAGAACTCGCCGCCGAGACGTGTGCACACCTGCACGGTTGGGCTGCGGAAGCGCTCAAGTGCGCAGGTGGGGGCCCTGATTGATTGGATGCGCGCCACGCGGGCGTGCTTTGATCCGTTGCACCGCGGGGCGCACGAAGGCTCCCGGAAACGGGTGCCCCGCGCTCGCGGTGGCGGCCGTCATCTGTCCCCAGAGGGGGCCGCTCTCCCCCTTATGAATATCCATACGAAGGGAAGTTCCATCATGAACTCCACCCCCCGTGTTGAGACCGCCGAGATCTCGGACGCCGACCTCGACAACGTCTCCGGCGGCCTGTCGCTGAACGCCGTCGGCACCGTCACCGGCCTGGTCGACAGCGTTGCCCCGGTCTCCGGCCTCGTCGGCACGGCCGTCGGCACCGTCGAGGGTGTGACCGGCCTGAACACCGCCCCGGTCACCGGCCTGGTTGCCGGTCTCTGATCGCATTTCACGCCGTTGAGTCCCGGAACCGCCCCCCGGTTCCGGGACTCTCGGGTGCCGTAAACCTCTCGAACAGGTGAGGGAAGTCCCGTGCAGTTCCGCCAACAGGCCCTCGCCAAACTGCAGTCGCCCGAAGAGCTCGACCTTCCGGTGCGTTTCGCCCGCCCCCAGGGCTGGCTCGTCCTGTCCGTGACGGTCCTCGCCATGGCGGCCGCGTCCGTGTGGGCCGTGACGGGCACCGTCGCGTCCACGGTCGGCGCACCCGCCATCCTCACGCACGGGGAGGGCAGTTACGTCCTGCAGAGCCCCGTCGCCGGGCAGGTCACGGCGGTCCTCGCCAAGGAGGGCGAACGGCTGCCCGCGAACGCTCCCGTGCTGAAGGTCCGTACAGCGCAGGGCGAAACGGCCGTCGTCCGGACGGTCGCCGCGGGCCGTGTCACCGCGCTCGCCGCCACCATCGGCGCGATCATCTCGACCGGCGCGAACGTCGCCGCAGTGGAGAAGGTGGCCCACGCCGACGATCCGCTGTACGCGACCGTGTACGTCCCGGCCGAGAACGCCTCCACGATTCCCGCGGACGCGGCCGTCGACCTGACCGTCCAGTCGGTGCCGACCCAGCGGTACGGGGTGCTGCGCGGCCATGTGAAGACGGTCGACCGGACAGTGCAGACCCAGCAGCAGATCGCCGCCTTCCTCGGTGACAGCCAGCTGGGCGAGCAGTTCACCAAGAAGGGCAGGCCGGTGGCCGTCCTGGTCCGTCTCGACCGCTCGTCCGGCACCAAGAGCGGCCTGAAGTGGTCCTCGGCGGACGGGCCGCCGTTCGCGCTGACCTCCATGACCCTGGCCACGGGTTCGATCCGCCTGGCCGATCAGCGCCCCGTCGATTGGCTCCTGCCGTGACGACCGCACCGGACACCCGGGGCAGACGCCGCGCCGCCCCGCCCAAGCGCACGGTCCCCAAGGGCCGGGGGAAGACCGTCCGCACCCCCACCGTGCTCCAGATGGAGGCCGTCGAGTGCGGCGCAGCCTCCCTCGCCATGGTCCTCGGCCACTACGGCCGGCACATCCCGCTCGAAGAGCTGCGCATCGCCTGCGGTGTCTCCCGGGACGGCTCGCGCGCCAGCAACCTGCTCAAGGCTGCCCGCAGTTACGGCCTGACGGCCAAGGGCATGCAGATGGACACGGCCGCGCTCGCCGAGGTGAGGGCCCCCGCGATCCTCTTCTGGGAGTTCAACCACTACGTCGTGTACGACGGCATGGGGCGCCGCTTCGGCCGGCGCGGCGTGCACATCAACGACCCCGGCAAGGGCCGTCGTTTTGTACCGATGGAGGACTTCGACACCAGCTTCACCGGGGTCGTCCTGGTGATGGAGCCGGGCCCGGACTTCCGCAAGGGAGGCCGCAAGCCGGGTGTGCTCGGTGCCATGCCGGCCCGGCTGCGCGGCACGTCGGGCACCATGCCCGCCGCCGTCCTCGCGAGTCTGCTGCTGGTGGCGGTCGGCGCGGCGTTGCCGGCGCTCAGCCGGACGTACATCGACCAGTACCTGATCGGTGGTCAGAGCTCACTGCTCGGCGTGCTGTTCGCCTCGATGGGCGCCTCCGTGCTGCTCACGGTGGTGCTGACGTGGTTGCAGCAGGCGAATCTGCTGCGCGGCCGCATCATCTCCTCGACGCTGTCCAGCGCCCGCTTCCTGCGGCATCTGCTGCGGCTGCCCGTCACGTTCTTCTCCCAGCGCAGCCCGGCCGACCTGGTGCAACGGCTCCAGTCGAACGACGCGGTGGCCGAGACCCTGGCCCGCGACCTCGCGGCGGCCGGTGTGGACGCGGTCGTCGTCGTGCTCTACGCCGTGCTGCTCTACACCTACGATCCGCAGCTCACCGCCGTGGGCATCGGCGTCGCGCTGCTCAACGTGGTGGCCATGCGGGTGGTGATCCGGCTGCGCGCGACCCGCACAGCGAAACTGCGCGCGGACACCGCCCGGCTCACCAACACGGCCTACACCGGCCTGCAGCTGATCGAGACGATGAAGGCGACGGGCGGCGAGGACGGCTACTTCCGCAAGTGGGCGGGGCAGCACGCCACCACCCTGGAGGAGCAGCAGCGCCTCGGTGTGCCGAGCGCCTGGCTCGGTGTGGTCGCGCCGACGCTCGCGACGCTCAACTCCGCGCTGATCCTGTGGATCGGCGGGATGCGAGCGATCGAGGGCCACATCTCGGTGGGTCTGCTGGTCGCCTTCCAGGCCCTGGTGACCCGCTTCACCGCGCCGATCACCCGCCTCAACGGCGTCGCGGGCCGCATCCAGGACTTCGCCGCCGACGTGGCCCGCCTCAAGGACGTCGAGAACTTCCAGGCGGACCCGCTCTACGCCCGCACCGGCTCGAACGACTCCACCCGCCGACTGCACGGCCATGTCGAGCTGGAGAACATCACGTTCGGCTACAGCCCGCTCGACAAACCGCTGCTCACCGGCTTCTCGCTGACGGTGGGGCCGGGCCAGCAGGTGGCGCTCGTCGGCGGCTCGGGCAGCGGCAAGTCCACGGTCTCCCGGCTGATCTCGGGCCTGTACGCCCCCTGGGAAGGCACGATCCGTATCGACGGGCAGCGCCTGGAGGACATCCCGCGCGGCGCGCTCGCCTCCTCGGTGTCCTTCGTCGACCAGGACGTCTTCCTCTTCGAGGGATCGGTGCGCGACAACGTGGCGCTGTGGGACCCGTCGATCCCGGACGACGCGGTGGTCGCGGCCCTCGAGGACGCGGCGCTGTACGACGTGGTGACGCGCCGCCCGGGCGGCATCCACAGCCGGGTCGAGCAGGACGGGCGCAACTTCTCCGGCGGTCAGCGCCAACGCCTGGAGATCGCACGGGCGTTGGTGCGCAGGCCCAGCATCCTGGTGCTCGACGAGGTGACGAGCGCGCTGGACGCGGAGACCGAGCAGACGGTCATCGACAACCTGCGCAAGCGCGGCTGCGCCTGTGTGGTGATCGCGCACCGGCTCAGCACCGTGCGCGACAGCGACGAGATCGTCGTACTGCAGCACGGCACGATCGTGGAACGCGGGCGGCACGAGGCCCTGGTGGCGGCCGGCGGTCCGTACGCCGAGCTGGTCAAGGAGCGATGAGATGACCACGGTTCACGAGGGCGTGCACGAGGGAGACCTCGTCCTCGGCGCGCTCGGCGGCATGGGCACGCCGATCGACTGCTCCGGCTTCAACCGCCTCGACCTGGAGGGCCCGCAGGTGCTCTGGCTGGTCGCGGCGGGCGCCATGGACCTGTTCGCGGTCGACGCCGGTCAGCAGGGCCACTGGCACCACCTCGGCCGCCTCGAGGCGGGCTCACTGCTGCTCGGACCCGTCGCGGGGCCCCAGCACACCCTCGTAGGGCGTCCGTTGCGCGACTGCGTGGTGCACCGGATCGTGCTGCGCGAGCTGTACCAGCCCGTCAACACCGAGACCTGGTCGTACGACGAGTACGGCAACCCCCAGTACGTACCACCGACATCGAGCCCGCTGGAGTACGCCCTCGCCCTGGGCGTCGGCCGCAGCCTCTCCATCCTCTTCCAGGCGCCGATGGCCACGGAGAACGCCGCCGCGCTCACCGACGACGACGTCTTCTGGATGCAGGTGCCGCCCGGCAGTGTGCAGTACGGCTCCCTGTACGGCGCCGAGGCGGCGGCCGATCTGCTGATGGACTCCGGTGTCTGGCAGAGCATGGTCGACCAGCAGTACCGCCTGCTGACCACCCTCGACCGGTGGATCGAGCAGCTGGAGGCCAGCCACGAGGACCGTACGGCGGCGGGCATCAAGGCCGGCGAGGCCGTCCGCGCCCAGGCCGACCGGACCCTGCTCGCCTCCATCGGAAAGTCGTCGGCGAAGCGCCCGACGGCGGCCGACGCCGATGCCACGTACGCGGCCTGCAAACTGGTCGCCCGCGAGGCCGGGATCTCCCTGGCGGAGTCCGCGCAGAGCGGTACGGAGAGCGACCGGCTGGATCCGGTCGAACGGATCGCGCTCGCCTCACGCGTCCGCACCCGTGCCGTACGCCTCGACGGGCGCTGGTGGCGGGACGACATCGGGCCCCTGATCGGCCACCGTGCCGTGTCCGGCGCGCCGGTCGCGCTGCTGTGGCGGCGCGGCGGGTACGTGGCCGTACAGCCGTCCTCCGGGCGCGAGACTCCGGTCGAGAAGGCGAACGCGGCGGAGTTCGAGCCGCGGGGTGTGATGTTCTACCGTCCGCTGCCCGAGCGGAAGTTGAGCCCGCTGCGGCTGCTGCGCTTCTGCCTCCGGGGCACCGGCGGCGATCTGCGGGGCCTCGCGATCAGCGGTCTGGTGACCGTCGCGATCGGCGCGCTGGTGCCGATCGCCACCGGCAAGGTGCTCGGCGAGTACGTACCCAAGGCCCAGCACGGGCTCATCGTGCAGGTCTGCCTCGCCATCATGATCACCAGCGTCGTGTCGGCGGCGTTCATGCTGCTGCAGAACCTCACGATGCTCCGGATGGAGGGCCGGATCGAGGCCACGCTCCAACCGGCCGTGTGGGACCGGCTGCTCAGGCTGCCCACCAAGTTCTTCACCTCCCGCTCGACCGGTGAACTCGCCAGTGCCGCCATGGGCATCAGCGCGATCCGCCGGCTCCTCGCGGGCGTCGGCCCGACGGTCGCGCAGGCAGGCACGGTCGGCGCGATGAACCTGGGGCTGCTGTTCTGGTACAGCGTGCCCATGGCACTGGCCGCGATCGGCATGCTCGTCGTCATCGCGGCCGGGTTCCTCGGGCTCGGCCTGTGGCAGGTGCGCTGGCAGCGCCGCCTGGTCGTGCTCAGCAACAAGCTGAACAACCAGGCCTTCCAGACCCTGCGCGGCCTGCCCAAGCTACGGGTCGCGGCGGCCGAGAACTACGCGTACGCGGCGTGGGCGGCCGAGTTCGCGCGCAGCCGAGAGCTCCAGCAGAAGGTCGGCCGCATCAAGAACCTCACCACGGTGATGGGCGCGGTGTATCTGCCGCTGTGCTCCCTGCTGATGTTCATGCTGCTGGCCGGCCCGGCGCACGGCTCGCTGTCGGCCGCGGACTTCCTCACCTTCAACACGTCGATGACGATGCTGCTGACCTCGGTCACCCAGATCACCGGCGCGTTCGTCTCGGCGGCGGCAGCGCTGCCGATGTTCGAGGAGATCAGGCCGGTGCTGGACGCGACGCCGGAGGTACGGGTGGCGAGCACCCGTCCGGGCGTCCTGTCGGGCGGCATCGAGGCACGCCGCCTCTCCTTCCGGTACGCCGACGACGGCCCGCTCGTCCTGGACGACGTGTCGTTCGACATCAGGCCGGGCGAGTTCGTGGCGATCGTCGGCCCCAGCGGCTGCGGCAAGTCCACGCTGCTGCGACTGCTCATCGGCTTCGACAAGCCGGTCTCGGGCAGTGTGCTCTACGACGGCCAGGACCTGGCGGCCCTCGACCAGTCCGCCGTACGCCGCCAGTGCGGTGTGGTGCTCCAGCACGCGCAGCCGTTCACCGGCTCGATCCTGGACTGCATCTGCGGCACCGAGCCCTACACGCCCGAGGAGGCGATGGCGGCGGCCGAGATGGCGGGCCTGGCCGAGGACATCAAGCGGATGCCGATGGGCCTGCACACCATCGTCTCCGGAAGTGGCGCGGTCTCCGGCGGCCAGCGCCAGCGCCTGATGATCGCCCAGGCGCTGATACGACGGCCGCGCATCCTCTTCTTCGACGAGGCGACCAGCGCCCTGGACAACGAGACACAGCGCACGGTCATCGAGAGCACCCGCGCCCTCAACGCCACGCGGGTCGTGATCGCCCACCGGCTGTCCACGGTGATGGACGCGGACCGCGTGATCGTGATGGAGGACGGCAAGGTCGCCCAGCAGGGCCCGCCCGCGCAGTTGCTGGCGGACACCGGCGGCCGGCTGCACGAGCTGGTGCGGCGGCAGATGCAGTAGCCGGTGGCGCCGTGGTCGGTCAGTCGTCGAGCCCCGGGACCGGGGCGCCGGAGGGGACTCCGGCGTCGAGGTAGCCGCGGTAGAACTCCTTCCACGGCGCGGGCGCCCCGGCGTGCGGTCCCCCGACGTCCTCCCCGCGCGCACGGGCGTCGAGCGCGGCCAGGCACACCTCCCAGCCGGCGCCGTTGCGGGCGGCGGTGTTCTCGGCCGCGAGCACGTTGGTGAGGGTGAAGTGGGTGCGCTTCTCGTCCAGGGCTTCGAGGTCGAAGTGCAACTCGTCGCCGCCCCAGTCGAAGGACAGGTGCCGGGGCGGGTCGACGGCGAGGACACGGCCCGTGGACTCCGGCATGTTCGGGTCGCCGCTGAACTTGATGGCACCGCCCGGCCGGAGCTCGATCTCGGCGCGGGACGGGAACCAGGCGGCCAGCTCGTCCGGGTCGGTCACGAACCGCCAGACGCGGTCGACGGGGTGGTCGTAGGTGCGGCTGAAGCGGACCGCGGGGCGGCCGTCGTCGAGGGTCAGGTAGGTGCCGGTGAGGGCGGCGGGTTGGGCGGGCATGGTGGCTCAGTCCTTCGGGGAGGTGGCTTCGTCGCGCGGAGAAGGTGATTCGGCGTCAGGGGAAGACTCCGCGCGGCTCGGGCTCGGGCTCGGGCTCGGGCTGGAGCGTGGACTCGGGCTCGGGCGTGGGCTCAGGCTCGGGCGTGGACTCGGGCTCGGGCGTGGACTCGGGCTCGGGCTCGGGCTCGGGCTCGGGCTCGGGAAAGACGCTGTGCGGGTCGGGAAGGGTTCTCGGCCGCTCGGGAGGAGTGCTTCGCCGTGCGGGGCGAGTTCTTCGTGGTCGTCCGGCGGCTCCCCCGCCGACTCGTCCAGGCGGCGGCCGAGGGCGTCGAGGCTCTCGTTCCACAACGTCCGGTACGGGGCCAGCCAGGCGTCGAGCGCGGCGATCGGGGCCGGGTCGAGCGCGTAGACCCGGCGCTGCGCGTCCTGGCGTACCCGCACGAGACGCGCGTCGCGCAGCACCCGTAGATGCTTCGAGGTGCTCGGCTGGCTCAGTCCGCACTCCTCGACGATCTCACCGACCGCACGCGGCCGCTCCAGCAGCAACGCGACGATCGCGCGTCGGTGCGGGTCGGCCAGCGCGGTCCAGAGAGAGGCGTCGGACATGGGGTTCAATATGCCTCCACGGTTATATGCCCGTCAAGGAATACGCGTCGCAGCTGCCGGTCCGGGCGGTCTCGGCGGCACGGTCGGCGGCGAGCCAGACCACGACCCGAGCCACTGTGACGGCCGCCTCACGCCACGAACCCAGCGAAACGTTGCCGTTTCGCTGGGAGTGCTCTACTGTCGATGTGTACGAAACCGTTTCGTTTATGTTCGCGTCATCCTGAACGAACCCGTTCCCTCGAGCGACTTCCCTGGAGTGGTTCTCCCATGTCTCACACCATGACCGACGGCACCCGCGCGGGTGCCGTGGACGCTTCGCCCGCGGAGCCGTCGAAGCGGCGCTGGCTGATCCTCGCGATCATCGGAATCGCGCAGCTGATGGTGGTCCTCGACGCCACCATCGTGAACATCGCCCTGCCCTCCGCCCAGGCGGATCTAGGCTTCTCCGACGGCAACCGGCAGTGGATCGTCACCGCATACTCCCTGGCCTTCGCCTCGTTGCTGCTGCTGGGCGGCCGCATTGCGGATCTCTTCGGACGCAAGCCCGCCTTCCTGATCGGTGTCACCGGATTCGCCGCGGCCTCGATGCTCGGTGGCGCGTCCACCAGCTTCGGGATGCTGGTCACCGCCCGCGCCCTGCAGGGCGTCTTCGGCGCGCTCCTCGCGCCCGCCGCGCTCTCGCTGCTGAACACGACGTTCACCGACGCGAAGGAACGCGCCAAGGCGTTCAGCGTGTACGGCGCCATCGCCGGCGCCGGTGGCGCGGTGGGTCTGCTGCTCGGCGGTGTGCTGACCGACGCGCTCGACTGGCGCTGGACGCTGTTCGTCAACCTCATCTTCGCGATCGTCGCCTTCATCGGCGGTTGGGTGCTGCTGACCAACCACCGCGACGCCGCGAACTCCAAGCTGGACCTGCCGGGCACCCTGCTGGTCTCCTCCGGTCTGTTCTCCGTGGTCTACGGCTTCTCCAACGCCGAGACGCACGACTGGAGCTCGGCCGCCACCTGGGGCTTCCTGGCCGCGGGCGGGATCCTGCTGGCCGCGTTCGCCTGGTGGCAGACCCGGGCCGAGCACCCGCTGCTGCCGATGCGCGTGCTGCTCGACCGCAACCGTGCCGCGTCCTTCATCACCGTGCTGATCACCGGCGCGGGCATGTTCGGTGTCTTCCTCTTCCTCACCTACTACCTGCAGCTGAACCTGGGCTTCAGCCCGACCAAGACGGGTGTGGCGTTCCTGCCGATGATGGCGGCCCTGATGGTCATGGCGCAGGTCTCCACCACGATCCTGGTGCCGCGGATCGGGCCGAAGGCCGTCATCCCCGCGGGCTTCGGCATCGCCGCCGTCGGCATGGCGTGGCTGACCGGCATCGGCATCGGCTCGTCCTTCTCGACCGCCGTACTGCCGCAGCTGCTCCTGATCGGCGCGGGCATCGGCATGGTGATGCCGCCCGCCATGTCGCTGGCCACCAGCGGGATCGCCCCCGCCGACGCGGGTGTCGCCTCCGCGACCGTCAACACCATGCAGCAGGTGGGCGGTTCGATCGGTACGGCGCTGCTCAACACCCTGGCCGCGAGCGCCGCGACGAGCTACCTGTCCGGCAAGGACGCGACCGACAAGCTGGTCCAGGCCCAGTCGACGATCGAGAGCTACACCACCGCCTTCTGGTGGTCGGCCGGCTTCTTCGTCGCGGGCGCGGTGATCGCCTTCCTGCTCTACCGCCGCGGGAAGCTGGAGCGGGCCGACAACGGTGCGGACGCCGCACCGGTCGTCCACATGTGACCGGTTCCTGACCGCTCACTCGCCAGACCGAGGGGCCGCCGTCTGCAGGGAGACGGCGGCCCCTCATCCTTGCCCGGCGCCCGCGGTCCCGCCGCTCTCCCCGGCGGCGGAACGTCTGGTCCGTCTCCGGTAACGGGCCGCCGCGGCGGCCAGGCGGGCCTGCTGAGCCAGCTCGTTCTGCGGCAGTGCGGGCCGGTACACGACGAGGGCCCGGCGTACCTTCTCCAGCCTCAACTCCGTCGACGTGGGAGCCACTTCACCGTCATAGGCGAGGCTGTTCGTCCCGGTGAGCTCCTCCAACCGCACCCACGGAACGCGCTCGGCGCTGTAGACCCGGGAGCGGCGGAGCCCCCCGACCAGCGCGGAGACGATCACGCGGGTGCGGGCGAGGCGGGGCCCGCCGTCGACCAGCCGCAGATCGAGCAGTCCGTCGTCCAGGCGCGGCCGGAAGGTGGGGGCGAAGCCCTCGGGGACGTACCGGCCGTTGCCCGCGAAGAGCAGCCACAGGCGGCGGGGGCGGCCGTTGACGCTCAGCTCGATGGGGGACGCGGTGCGCAGCACCCGGATCAGGGCGACGGTCGCGGCCGGCCACTTGCCCCACCGCTCCTCCAAGTGCTCGCGGATCCGGACGAGTTCGGGGTACAGGCCGATGCTGAACGTGTTGAGGAAGCGCACCTCGTGCCCCGCACCCGACCTCGCCACCCCGATGTCCACGGTCACCGCCTCGCCCCGGGCGACCGCGACGGCGGTGTCCTCGAAGTCCGGTACGCCCACGTCCAGAGCGAAGTGGTTGAGGGTGCCGCCGGGGAACACCGCGAGCGCGAGGCCCCGTTCGGCCGCCGCGCGGGCCGCGGCGTTGACGCTGCCGTCGCCTCCGCACACGCCCAGCGCGCCGCCCGTGCGCGCGGCCCGGTCGACCGCCTCGGCGAGCAGCGCCTCGAAGTCGTCGCCGGGGGCGCGCTCGATCAGCTCGGCCGCGGGCAGCAGTTCACGCAGCCGCTCGGCGGGCGGCAGGGGCGCGGCGGGGGCGCCGGTGCCGGCCCGGCTGTTGACGAAGACGACCAGTCCCTCGCCGAGGGGCAGCGCGGGCGCGTCCGCGGCGGGACGTTCCCGCTCCGGCACGGCGGCGCGCGGCGGCCACCAGCGGCAGGTGAGCACGCCGGCCCCGACGCCGATCGCCACCCCAGCCAGCACGTCCGCGGGGAAGTGGACACCCACGTAGACGCGCGAGAAGGCGACGGCTGCGGCGAGCGGGGCGACCAGGGCGCCGTAGCGCGTGGATTCCAGGGCGACTCCGGTGGCGAAGGCCGCGGCGGAGGCGGAGTGACCGGAGGGGAAGGACGTCGTGTGCGGCTGCCGGGTCAGGTGCCGGATCTGCGGTACGTGGTCGAGCAGCGGGCGGGGGCGGCGGGCGCTCCACTTCACGACCGTGTTGACGGTCGCGGAGGCCAGCGCGAGCGAGCCCACTCCGCGCAGGGCCGCGCGTCGGGCGGTGTGGCCGCCGACGACCGCGAGTCCGGCCGCCGCTCCCAGCCACAGCCGTCCGTGGTTGGCGGAGTCGCTGAGCCGCCGCAAGGCCGGATCGGCTCCGGGCACCCGCGCCCCGGCCACCCGTGTGAAGAGCCGCTGGTCCCATTCGCCGAGTACGCGCATGGTCCACCGTTACGGGCCCGGTCCCGCCCCGGCATCCGGGGCGACTCGGACCGGTGACAAGACTGGTCCGGGCGGCGCACGGCCACCGCTCGCCGGGTGCGCAGGCCAACGCTCCCGCGCCCGGGACGGAGACCGCACAGGTCGTCGTGGAATCCGTCGAGCCTTCAGGAGGAGGGCCGGAGCATCCCTGCCCGCCGGACTGGAGCATCCCTCCCCGCCGGACCGAGGAATCCGGCCCCACCGCGCCATACGGTCCCGCCGCACCATACGGCCCCACCGCACCGCACCATCCGGCCCCGCCGCACCGCACCATCCGGCCCCGCCGCACCGCACCATCCGGCCCCGCCGGACCGAAGTGTGCGGCCCCGCGCGATGCCCCCGCGGGCGGAACCTTGTGACAACCCTTGACACGGACCTGAAGGAACTGGAGCCTTTGGCAACGTTGTCATCCCATCGATCACAGCGGTCACTCGCTCCCCTTCGGGCTGTCTGGATTGGACCCGCCGCACATGTCTCAGCCGCCCCGCCCTTCCCGTCGCTCGGTCCTGGCCACCGGTTCCACCCTGCTCGCGGGCTTCGGGGCCGGAGTCGCGCTCCCCCAGAGCAGCTACGCGGCCGCGCCGTCGAGGTCCGGCGGCGCGCCGAGCGAACTCGCGGCCTATCGGCCGATATCCGTGTCGTCCACCGACTACGCGCCCACACCCGGCGAGTTCGTCGTGGACAAGGTCAACTCCGTCGGCGTGAAGGGCACCGGCTGGCGTGCGGCCGACGGCGATCCACAGTGGATCTCGGTGGATCTGCAGGCCGACTGCACGGTCGACTCCGTACGTCTCACCTTCGAGGCCACGGTCGACGACCCCGTCTTCGTGCCCTCCAGCAGCGGAAATCCCCGCGATCGCACGACCGGTCAGGAGATCCTGTCCAGCTGCGCGGTGGAGTTCGTCGTCGAGACCTCCCGGGATCACCACGCCTGGACGACCATCCACCGGACCGCGTCCGGCACGGGCGGCGTCGTGGAGATCACGCCGGCCGAGCCGGTCACCGCGCGCTGGGTGCGGATGACCGTGACCAGGCGGTCCAACGCCAACCCGCTGGGCCTCAACGGTTTCGAGGTCTACGGCTCAGCGGCGGGACACCGGCCGAAGGCCACCGGCTGGACCGACTGGGGCACCCACGACCACCCGGCGCCCGCACTCGAGACGGCCGCCGACGGCACGGTCCCGCTGGAGTCCGGCTGGACACTGACCATGGACGACTGGGCCGGCGGGCAGGGCGCCCAGCTCTCCCGAGCCGGCGTCGACACCAGCCGCTGGCTGCCGGCGACCGTGCCGGGAACGGTACTGGCCTCGCTGGTGGACCAGGGTCATCTGCCCGACCCGGTGGCCGGCTTGAACAACCTGCGCATCCCCGAGGCGCTGTCCCGGCACTCGTGGTGGTACCGCCGAGGCTTCGAGCTGCCACACACGCTGCGCACCGGCTCGGGCCGGCATGTCTGGCTGGAGTTCGACGGCATCAACCACACCGCCGAGATCTGGCTCAACGGACAGCAGGTGGGCGGTCTGACGTACCCCTTCGCCCGCTCGTCGCACGACGTGACGAAGGTGCTCGGCGGGAGCGGGGAGCAGGCGCTGGCCGTCAAGATCACCCCGATGCCCTTCCCCGGCAGCCCGGGCGACAAGGGCCCGGCCGGACTCGCCTTTGTGGACGCCGGCGCCACGATGATGAACCAGAACTCGCCGACGTACCTGGCCTCTTCCGGCTGGGACTGGATGCCGGCGGTGCGCGACCGCGTCTCCGGCATCTGGAACCACGTACGCCTGCGCTCGACCGGCCACGCGGTCATCGGTGACCCGCGGGTGGACACGAGACTTCCCGGCCTGCCCGACACCTCCACCGCCGAGGTGACGATCGTGGTCCCGGTGCGCAACGCGGACTCCGCGAGCAGACGGGTCACCGTCACGGCCGCCTTCGACGCCGTACGGGTCTCCCGGACGGTCACGGTGGCCGGCGGCGAGAGCGTCGACGTCACCTTCGCGCCGGACACGTACGCCGAGTTGCGGCTGCGCGACCCCAAGCTGTGGTGGCCCAACGGCTACGGCCGCCCCGACCTGCACGACCTGACGCTGACCGCCTCGGTCGACGGCCAGGAGAGCGACCGGCGCACCACACGGTTCGGCATCCGGCAGTTCGGCTACGAGTACGCGATACCCCTGCCGTTCGGGGGCAGCAGCGACCGGTACACCCAACCGGTGCTTCTCGGGACACGCAAGGCGCGATTCGTCCGGATCAAGTGCCTTACGCGGGCCACGGGTTGGGGCTTCTCGCTGTGGAGTCTTTCGGTGGTCGACAGCACCTCGGCCGGTACGGATCTGGCCCTGCGCAAGACGGCCACCTCCTCCACGGAGGACTCCGGGAACACGGCGGCCCACGCGACCGACGGCGATCCCGGCACGCGCTGGTCCTCGGCCTTCGAGGACGATCAGTGGATCCAGGTGGACCTCGGTTCCACCGTCTCTTTCGACCGGGTCGACCTGACGTGGGAGCAGGCGTACGCCAGGACGTTCGTCGTGCAGGTCTCGGACGACGGCTCGGCGTGGACCGACGCCGGTACGGTGGACAACGGAGCGGTGCCGCTGCCGTTCAACAACGGCGCCGCGAGCCTGCAGACGGTGGACTTCGCCGCCCGCACCTCCCGCTATGTTCGGATCAACTGTGGTGCCCGGGCGACCAGTTGGGGCAACTCGCTGTGGATCCTCTCGGTGATCGACAGCGCGTACCCCGGCACCGATCTGGCCCTCCACAAGACGGCCACCGCCTCCACGGAGGACGCAGGGAACCCCGCCGCCAACGCCACCGACGGCAACCCCGGCTCCCGCTGGTCCTCCGAGTACCGGGACGACCAGTGGATCCAGGTCGACCTGGGCTCGTCCGTCTCCTTCGACCGGGTCGCGGTCGTCTGGGAGCAGGCGTACCCGAAGACGTACGTCATCCAGGTGTCCGACGACGGCCACACCTGGACCGATGTGAAGTCCGTGGACAACACCCCGGATCCGCTGAAGATCAGCGTCAATGGCGTCCGGGTGTTCTGCCGCGGCGGCAACTGGGGCTGGGACGAGCTGCTGCGCCGGATGCCCGCCGCCCGGATGGACGCGGCGGTGCGGATGCACCGCGACATGAACTTCACGATGATCCGCAACTGGGTCGCATCCAGCAACCGCGAGGAGTTCTTCGCCAGTTGCGACGAGCACGGCCTGCTGGTGTGGAACGACTTCCCCAACGCCTGGGCGATGGACCCGCCGGACCACACGGCCTACAACGACCTGGCCCGGGACACCGTACGGCGCTACCGCATCCACCCCAGCGTCGTCGTCTGGTGCGGTGCCAACGAGGGCAATCCGCCCGAGGCGATCGACACCGGTATGCGGGAGGCCGTCCAGGGCGAGGCGCCCGACGTCCTCTACCAGAACAACTCGGCGGGCGGCATCGTCACCGGCGGCGGCCCCTACGGCTGGGTGGAACCCGACCGCTACTTCTCCGCCGGCACCTACGGCAGCGGCAGCTTCGGCTTCCACACCGAGATCGGCATGCCCGTGGTGTCCACCGCGGACAGCATGCGCAACCTGGTCGGCGACGAGCCGGAGTGGCCGATCGGCGGCGCCTGGCTCTACCACGACTGGAGCACCCGGGGTAACCAGGCCCCGCAGAACTATCGGGCGGCCATCGAGACCCGGCTCGACACCGCCACGGATCTGGACACCTTCACGCGTAAGGCGCAGTTCGTCAACTACGAGAACGCCCGCGCCATGTTCGAGGCGTGGAACCAGCACCTGTGGAAGGACGCCAGCGGCCTCATGCTGTGGATGTCCCACCCGGCGTGGCACAGCACGGTGTGGCAGACGTACGACTACGACTTCGACGTGAACGGCATGTACTACGGGTCCCGTACGGCGTGCGAACCCCTGCACGTCCAGGCCGACCCCCAGAACTGGCAGGTCATCGCGGTCAACCACACCCCGCGGGTGGTGAAAGGCGCGACGGTCACCGCTCGTGTCCACGATCTGGAGGGAAGGCAGCTCGGTTCCACCCGGCGCGCCACGGTGGACGTCCCCTCGTCCGGCACGGCCAAGGCGTTCACCGCCGATTTCGCGGAATCCCTGCCGGACTTCCATCTCCTGCGCCTCCGCATGGAGGACGGCCGGGGGCGCCTCCTGTCGGAGAACACCTACTGGCGCTACCGCCAGGCGTCCGACATGAAGGCGCTCAACAAGGCCAGGTCCGTGCGGGTCACCGCCGACATCGGGAGGGTGTCGGACTCGGGAGCGCGGCGGACGGCGACCGCGAGGATCCACAACCGCGGGCGGGCGGTCGCCGCGATGGTGCGGCTGTCGCTTCTGGACAGCAGGAGTGACGAGCGTGTCCTGCCCACGCTCTACGGTGACAACTACCTGTGGCTGCTGCCCGGGGAGTCACGCGAGGTCACTCTGTCCTGGCCGGTCGACGCCCTTCCCTCGGGCCGTCCCGCACTGCGGGTCGAGGGCTACAACGTGCCGCGCACGGTGGCCCGTTCGTAGGTGCGGGCCAGGACATGAAGAAGCGTGCGGGGCGCGTGCCCCGGCGCCATCGGGGTATCCCGGGGACATGCGACTGAGCGTGGTGGATGTGGGATCGAACGCTGTCCGGCTGGTGGTGGCGGATGCCGAGGGCGGGGTGCCGCTGCCGGTGCACACGGCCAAGTGGCGGTTACGGCTGTCCGAACACGTGGAGCCGGGCGGCGGTATCCCCGAGGAGTCCGTTCACCAGCTCGTCCACGCGGTGCGTGGGGCGAGCCGGACGGCGGAACGGTGGGGCGCGGCGGGCCCGTTGGCCTTCGCGACGGCCGTGGTGCGCAATGCCCCGAACCGCGCGGAGATCCTGCGGACGGTACGGGCGGAGACCGGGACGCGGCTGTGTACGCTGCCCGGCGAGGTGGAGGCCGAGCTCACATTCCTCGGTGCGCGCCGGTGGGTGGGGTGGCGGTCGGGACCGCTCGCGCTGCTGGACATCGGCGGCGGCTCGCTCGATGTGGCCTTCGGGCGGGGGCGGTTACCGGACTTCGTCGCCTCGCTGCCGCTCGGCGCGGGCCGGCTGACCCAGGAGTTCCTCGAGGGGCAGGACCCGCCGACAGCGGAGAGCCTCAAGGCGCTGCGGCGCAAGGTCCGCCATCAGCTGCGGGACGTGGCCGCGCGGATCCGCTGGGAGGGCCCGCGCACCGCGGTGGCGACCTCGCGCACGTTTCAGCAGCTGGCACGGCTGTGCGGCGCCGCGCCCGGCCGCCACGGCCCGTTCGTGGAGCGTGAGTTGCGCCGCCGGGAGCTGCGCCGCTCGCTGGACCGCCTCGCGGCTCTCCCCGCGGCCGACCGCGCGCGGCTGCCGGGCATTTCCGCGCCTCGGGCCGCCCAGAGCCTGGCCGGTGCCGTGGTCGGTCACACGGCCATGAAGCTGACGGGTCTGCAGTCGCTCGCCATCTGCCCCTGGGCGATCCGGGAGGGGGTGCTGCTGCGGCACATCGAGGACGGTGCGTCCTGGTGGGCCGAGATGGCCGACCGCAGCGACGACGCACCCACGGGCGCGGGCGCGATCCCGCTGCGTATCGCGACCCCGGCGCGCTGAGCGCCGCGCAGGGCGGCGGACGCGCTGTGCTGCCCTGCGCGGCGCGGCACGGCCGTGGTCTCCCGCGAGGTCGGGCACTGGGCCGTCACAGCCGTCGGCATCGGCCCCTCACCTCCTTCGGGCGCCGGGCCATGACAGCCGAATGACCCGGCGACCGTCACGTCCGACGGATACCGGGCCATCACATCCCGTTGATGCCGAGGGCCGGCCGACAGCCCCACTCTGTCCGGCCGACCCCCGGTGCGAAATCGCGTGGCTCCCCGCGACGGGGCCCGCACTCCCCAGCTACGGACCCCGATCGACGTTCACGAGCACCGCGCGATCCCGGTCTCTCAGAACGCGAAGACGGTCATCCCGTAGGAGTTCTTCACGCACTCGTTGGCGAAGGTGCGCTCGTACGAGACGCGCTTGCCCTGCCAGACGCCGTCGACCGTCACGACCACGGGATCGAAGAGCTTCGTACAGAAGACCCCTTGCTGGACCGTCAGGGCGTTGAAGTCGCCACCGGTCCCCCGGAGTTCGGCGCAGGCCGGGACGGCGGCGGGGTGGGTGCCCGAGGCGGTCGGGGCGCAGTTCAGGGTGACCGCTCGTTCCGGGGTGACGGTGGCCGCGCTTTGGCCGTGGCCCACGGTGAGCACGAGGGCCGAGGGGGCGTAGAGCCCGGCGGAGCCAGGGCTGGGAGCCGCGTGGGCGGACCCGACGAGGGGGCCGCAGACGGTGGTGGCCGCCAGGGTCAGGGTTGCTGCCCAGCGCGCGGTGGTCGGCATTGTGTGCATCCTTCCGCTCAATCGAATGCCATACCGGCTCGGTTGGTGCCGGTTCAGCGAGCGCGAGTCTGCCGAGTCCACACCGGAAACACACATCGACCCCATGCGTTTCGGTAACTTTGAGTATTGAAACAGTGGCGTGAAGTTACAGAATTCGAACGCGTAGACCCCGGAACTGAGCGGTTGTTGATCGCCAGCAGCGCTCTCCTGGCCAGATTCCCCTGGCTCGGCAATAGGCCTGAAACATTCCGGTTCAGCGCCGGTCCGGCCGACACCGGACCCCGACTTCCGCTCTCGGCGGACGGCGGCCGCACCCCCTTGCGCTTTCCGTGGTGCGGAGTAATCGTCATTACATGATTACAACGGAGCAACGCGAGAAGCTGCGCGGCTGGTTCGCCGGCCGCTTGCCCGACGATCTCTTCGCGAGCCTGGCGGAGGTGACGGTCGACCGCGAGGAGATCACCGTCATCGGCCGCATCCCCGAGCCCCGGCTCGCCAAAGGTGCCTCGGACGCCGAGAAGGAAGCGGCCGTCCAGTCACGTATCCAGGAATTCCGCGAACGCACCCGCGAGGACCGGGTCGCGGTCGCGCGCGAGGCGGAGCACCGGTTCCGCAAGAAGGTCTCCTGGGGTGTGGAGTGCGGCGACGAACGCGCCCTGTTCACCCACATCGCCGCGCCCGTCATGACCCGGTTGCGCCAGCCGGAACGCCAGGTCCTCGACACGCTCATCGCCGCCGGTGTCGCCCGCAGCCGCAGCGACGCGCTCGCCTGGTGCGTACGCCTGGTGCAGCGCCACACCGACGACTGGCTGACCGAGCTGCGCGACTCGCTGGAGCACGTGCAGCGGGTGCGGGCGCAGGGCCCGGACGCCGCGCAGCCGGACACCGCGCCGCCGCCGGACGCTCCGACCGACGAGGAGTGACGAATCGCGCCACACTGGCACCAGGCAACAAGTGCCGACGAGACGAGGTGGTCGCGGATGAAGTTCGGGGTGTCGACGTTTGTCACCGACGAGGGCATCGGCCCGGCGGCGCTGGGCCCGGCCCTGGAGCAGCGCGGGTTCGACACGCTGCTGCTGGCCGAGCACTCACACATTCCGGTCAACCGGGAGACGCCGTATCCGCCCGGTGGTGATCTGCCCCGGATGTACTACCGCACGCTCGATCCGTTCGTGACGCTCGCCGCGGTCGCGTCGGTGACCCGCGAGCTGCTCCTGGGCACCGGGATCGCCCTGGTGGTCCAGCGCGATCCGATCATCACCGCGAAGGAGATCGCCAGCCTCGACCTGATCTCCGGTGGCCGCGCCGTGTTCGGCGTCGGCGCCGGCTGGAACCGCGAGGAGATGCGCAACCACGGGACGGATCCGGCCCGCCGGGGCCGTCTGATGGACGAGCGGATCCACGCGATGATCGAGCTGTGGACCAAGGACGAGGCCGAGTTCCACGGGGACTTCGTCGACTTCGACCCGGTCTACAGCTGGCCCAAGCCGGTTCAGCGGCCGCATCCGCCCATCTGGGTCGGAGGCAACAGCGAGCGGACCTTCGCCCGCGTCGCCGAGTACGGCTCGGCGTGGCTGCCCAGCGGCATCCCGCCCAAGGAGCTGGGGGCGCGGATCGAACGGATGCGGGCGACGGCGGGTGACCGGCCGGGCGTCGTGGTGTACGCGGCTCAGCCCGACCGGGAGTCCCTCGACATCTACGCGGAGCTCGGCGTCGAGCGCGTGCTGCTGTATCTGCCGACGCAGCCGGAGGACGAGACACTGCGCACGCTGGACGAGCTGGCCGAGGCCGCGTCCGCGTACCGGTGACGGCCTCCGGCCGGCGGGGAATCGGAGCCCACCGTGCCGGACATGGACGAGGACGAGGCGCGCCGCCGGTTCACGGCGGCACCGGTGGCGCGCCTGGCGACGGTGGACGCCGAGCGGCGCCCGCATCTGGTGCCCGTCGTGTTCGCGGCGCAGGGCGGTGAGATCGTCACCGCCGTCGACTGGAAACCCAAGAAGTCGCCGCACCTGAAGCGGCTGCGCAACATCGCCGCCCACCCGGCCGTCTGTCTGCTCGTCGACGCCTACGACGAGGACTGGGACCGGCTGTGGTGGGTACGCGCGGACGGCGATGCCCGCATCCTGCCGCCCGGCACCCAGGACGAGTACACCGCGGCGATCGCCCTGCTGCGCGACAAGTACGCGCCCTACCGGCGCCAACGGCCGCCGGACGGCCCGGTGATCGCGATCGCCGTGCACCGCTGGCACGGCTGGCGCGCCGCGTCGGAGCCCGACGCCACCGGCTGAACCACCGTGCACCGGCTCGCACCACGCCGTGGATGGTCGTGATGATCCTCGGCTTCTACACCCGGCGCGGGTGGTACGACCCGGACGCGCTCCAGGTCTTCAACCGCCGGCAGCGGGGTGGGCGTTACTGGTTCACGCACGGGTGGAACTGGCGGGGTATGACGGCGTGGTGGGTGGCCGCGGTGATCGGTGTCCTGTTCACCGACATCCCCGGACAGGTCGTCGGGCCGCTGGGGGACCTGGCGAACGGGATCGACATCGGTCTGCCGTTGTCGCTGGCGGTGGCCGCGGTGCTGTTCCTCTCGCTTCTGCGGGTCTTCCCCGAACCCCGGGCCGTGTACGGGCCCGAGGGGGCGCGACTGGCCCGAACCGTCTCCGCCCCCGTGCCGCCGATCACCGGCCCCGGCGCGGAGCCCGACGCCACTTCGCCCGTACTGGCCACGGAGCGCGACTGAGATCGCTTCTCCCCTCCCAGAGCCCCGCATCGGCCTGAACGGACTCGTCCTCGAACGCCGGACGGGCCGAAAGATCACCGGCCCCGCCGAAAGCCGCCTGGCGGCGCGGCCGGCTATGTCCCGATGGTGCGGGCGATGTCCAGGGTGAGGCGTTGCCATGGGTCACGGGGGTCGCGGGACGTGAGTGCGTGGATGCGGCGCAGGCGGTAGCGCAGGGACTGGGGATGGAGGTGGAGTTCGCGGGCGGCGGCATTCGCCGAGCCCGCGTCGATGTATACGGTGAGCGCCTCCAGCAGGTGCCGCTGTCCCGGCTCGGCGAGCGGCCCGAGCACCAGCCGCGCGATACGTTCCGGCGCGGCGACCGGATGCCCGGCGAGCAACGCGAGCACGTGCGCGTCCGCGTCGGTGAGGACGCACCCGGCCCGATGGGCGTGCGCGGGCGCCGTGTCGAGGGCGTCGGCGGCGAGCCGATGGGCGACGGCGACCCGGTCCAGGCTCTGGCCCGAGATCGCGCAACCGCGCCAGTCCCGCGCCCCCAGCACCGCCCCCGCCCGGCCGGCGGCGAGGGCAGGCAGCAACAGAACGGCACGGGAGCCGCGTACCGTCGCCGCCGAGGTGACCTCGGCGCCGGGCACGGCCAGCGCGTCGAGCAGTCCCGTGGCCGCGTCCTGCGCCATGTCGGGGCGGTCCGCTCCGGCCAGCTCGGCGACCAAGAGGCAGTAGGGGTCCGGGAGTTGGATGCCCAGTCGCGCCGACCGGTCGGTCAGCGCGCCCACCGAGGCGTGTCGCCCGGCGATCAGGTCGTCGAGCAGCAGCCGCAGTGCCCGGTCGCGGTCCGCGGCGAGGTCCTCGTCGGTGGTGGCGTACGCCGCAGTCATCTCCTCGGCGAGCGTGTCGAGCGTGGTCAGCAGCATCCGGGCGAGGGCGAAGGCGTCCGCGGTGGTGAGCCGGGGCGCGCGGGCCGCGACCTCGTCCGTGAGGACGGTCCCCGCCACGCGGTAGGCGCGCAGCACGGCCTGCACGGGCCTGCCGTCCGCCGCGCGGGCCGCCGCGATGCCCCGGAGCCTGCGCAGGTCGGCCGGCTCCAGGATGCCGTCGGTCACCCAGAGGTGGAGCAGCCGCTCCAGCCCCCAGGCCGCGATGGCCCGTACCTCCGGAAGGCGGCTGTCGTCGAGCGCCGCGTACACCGGGACCTGTTCGTGGACCGCGGCGACGATCGCCTCCACGACGCGCGGGTCGGCGACCATCTCCTGCCGGACGCGCTCTCTGATGTCGGCGGGACTTCTTGTCACAGGGTGATGATCCCAGCCGCGCGATGTGCGCACCACAGTGGACGGATCTTGTCACGGTCGCCAGGATCGACGTCGTACACGCGGTCTCAGGGACGAGAGGCGGGACGTACGGATGGCGAAGCACTGGGCCGACTTCCAGTACGAGATCTATCTGAACGGAATGACGGGTGCCGTACCGCGGCTGCCCACCGATCTGACCCGGCTGGAGGAGCTCACCGAGCAGCGGCTCGGGCCCGGTCCGGTCGGCTATGTGGCGGGCAGCGCGGGCAACGGCAGTACGGCGCGGGCGAACCGGGCCGCCCTCGACCGGCGCCGGATCGTGCCGCGCATGCTGCGCGACGTGCACGAACGCGACCTCCGCGTCGAGGTGTTGGGGCGAGAGCTGCCCGCCCCGCTGGCGCTGGCGCCCGTGGGGGTGCTGTCGATCATGCACCCGGACGCGGAGTCCGCCGCCGCGCGGGCCGCCGCGGCGCAGGGCGTGCCGTACATCCTCTCCTCGGCGTCCAGTACGCCGATGGAGCAGGTGGCGGAGGCGATGGGGGATGCGGAGCGCTGGTTCCAGCTGTACTGGGCGAAGGACCGCGAGGTCACCCGGAGCTTCCTGAACCGGGCGAAGGCGGCCGGTTTCACGGCCCTGCTCGTCACCCTCGACACTCCCCTGCTGGCCTGGCGGCCGCGCGACCTCGACCAGGCGTATCTGCCGTTCCTGCACGGCGTGGGCACGGCCAACTACTTCACCGACCCGGCGTTCCAGGCGGGCCTCGCCAAGCCGGTGCACGAGGACCCGAACGCGGCCGTGATGCACTTCGTGGGCATGTTCGCGGACCCCGGCAAGACCTGGCCGGATCTGGAGTTCCTGCGGGAGAACTGGGACGGGCCGATCGTCCTGAAGGGGATTCTGCACCCGGACGACGCGCGCCGTGCCGCGAGCGCCGGGATCGACGGTGTGGTCGTCTCCAACCACGGAGGCCGGCAGGTGGCGGGGTCGGTGGCCGCCGCCGACGCGCTGCCGCGCGTGGTCGAGGCGGCGGGCGACCGGCTGACCGTCCTCTTCGACAGCGGCGTCCGCACCGGCGACGACATCTTCAAGGCGCTCGCCCTCGGCGCGAAGGCGGTGCTCGTCGGACGCCCGTACGCCTATGGGCTCGGCCTCGACGGACAGGCGGGCGTCGAGCACGTCATCCGCTGCCTGCTCGCCGAGTTCGACCTCACCCTCGCCCTGTCCGGGCACGCCCGCCCCGCCACCGTCGGCCCCGACGACCTGATCGAGGAAACCGCATGACCGTCACCAAGAACGTCCTGGCCGTCGTCTCGCCGCACGTCGGAGGCCGTACGGCGGGCGCGGCGCTCGCCACCGTGTTTCCCGGAGAGGCCCAGGTCACCGTCGTGGAGGCGACCGACGAGGACCCCGCCGCGCTGCGCGCGGCGCACGTCATCATCACGGGCCTCGGCCCGGTGACGGCCGAACACATCACCGCCGCACCGGACCTGAAGCTGATCCAGTGCGCGAGCCACGGCTTCGACTACGTCGATCTGGAAGCGGCGCGCGCCCAGCACGTGCCCGTGTGCAACATCGGCTCCAGCGGCGCCGAGAAGCAGAACGTGGCCGAGCAGACCTTCGCCCTCATGCTCGCCCTCGCCAAGCAACTGGTCCCCGCGCACACCGCGTTGGTGGACGCCGACTGGGCGCTGCCCCGGCTCCAGCAGTCCATCACCGAACTGTCCGGCAAGACGCTCGGCATCGTCGGACTCGGACACATCGGCGAGGAGGTCGCCCGCCGCGCGGTCGCCTTCGACATGACCGTCGTGTACGCCGGTCCGCAGCCCCTCGACGCGGCGACAGAGGCCCGGCTCGGCGGCGCCCGCCATGTCGGACTCGACGAACTGCTGCGCACGTCGGACTACATCACGCTGCACGCGCCGCTCACCGACGCGACCCGGCATCTGCTGAACGCCGAGCGGCTCGCGCTCCTCAAGCCGACCGCGTTCGTGGTCAACACCGCGCGGGGCGCCCTGATCGACCAGGACGCCCTCGCGGACGCGCTCGAGGAGGGCGCCCTGGCCGGAGCGGGCATCGACGTCTTCGACCCCGAACCGCCCACCGCGGCCCTGCGGCTGCTCAAGGCGCCGAACGTGGTGCTCTCACCTCATGTCGCGGGCGTCACGCGCGAGACACTGGTGCGGATCGCGCTGGCGGCCGTCCAGAACGCCGCCGACTTCCTGGCCGGCAAGCCGCCTCGGGATGTCATCTCCTAGCGTCACCGCCCGGTTCCCGCGGTCATGGCGGTTCGCGGCTCCCCTCACCCGGTCGGTTCACAGCCCGACTCCCGTGACGATGGCGGGGAGCTGCAGGGGCAGCGGCAGCGCCGGCGCCGGGCTCTCGTCGTCCTCGTGGTCGTCGCCGACAGCCACCGCGCGCGGCTCCTGGTAGCTCTCCGACGGGCTCGTCTCCGGGGCGGCGGGCACGCCTTCCGACGGTTCGGACGGTTCCTCCGGCGGCTCGCCCGGCGCGTCGGGCGCGCTGTCGGCCGACGGCGGCTCACTGACGGTGGGCCGGGTCGAGGGGCCGCCCGTGCCCGCGATCGACAGGGACTCCGGGCCGGCCGACGACGCGTCGGTCCGCCACCGCTGGAGGTCGGAGCCGTCGCGCACCTTGACGACGATGTCGGCGTCGGGGTCCGTGGACGCGGGTGCGACGGCGAGTTCGTCGTTCCATCGGGGCAGCAACTCGCCCCGGACGGTCAGGTCGTAGCGCTCGTCGCCGCCGCCCGCCGCGCTCCGGGCGACACAGCGGTCCAGCAGCACGACACCGTTGTCAGCGCGCGAGTCGAGGCACAGCTCGGGGTTGGCGATGCTGCGCAGCAGACCGTCTTCCTCGTACGACCACTGCTGGGTCCAGGCGGAGGAGCACACCGCCAACTTGGTCTCGGCGCCGGCCTTCGCCTTGCCGCCCCTGATGTCGAGGCACAGGTCGGCGGCGAGGTTGCGCAGCCGGGTCTGCTCGGTGGTCGTGGGGAGTCCGGCCGAGGTGGGCGGCGAGGACGGGGCGGGCGGGGGCTGGGAGCCGGGGGCGGGCGACAGGGTGCGGCTGCTGCTCGCGCCCGTGGTGGCCGTGGGGCCGGCGCCGCCGTCGCCGTGCGACCACAGGCTGGTGGCGAGCACGGTCACGAGCAGGGCGGCGGACAGGCCGGCTCCCGTGAGCAGGGCCTTCGGGGGCCGCTGTCCCGACTGGCCCGCACGGCGGCCCGGGGAGGGAATCTGGGACAGCAGACGGTGGCGCCCACCGGTGCCGGGCCGTCCGTCGCCGCCCTCCCTGCGTCCGCCGGAGGGGGATCCGTCCCGGGAACGCGTCGCTGTCGCCCGTCCCCCGCGCCCCGGGCGTGAGTCGAGATACCGGCGTGCGCCCCAGCCGAGTACCGCTTCGGCGAGCAGCACGCCCAACCCGCCCTCGAAATAGCTGAGTTGCTCGGCCGCGTAACGGCAGTAGGTGCACTCCGTCAGATGCTGTCGGACATCGGGCAGCAAGGCGCCGCCGCGGCGAATCGCCACATCCAGCAGCCGGTTGTAGAAGCCGCATTCCTTGGACGGCGCGAGTTCCCGGTGGGCGCGTACACAGCCCTCCCGGAATTGCCCGCGGGCCTGCTCCAGAGCGGCCGACGCGGTGTCGGTATCCATGCCCGACAGACCGGCCGGTACGGATATGGGCTCGGCCTCGACCTCGGTGTGCCACAGCAGGCAGCGGGCGAGTCCCGGCAGGGCCTGGAAAGAGCGCTCGGCGAGCTTCCGATTTTCGGCCGTCATGGACTTGGCCGCGCGCATACCGCGACCCCCCGCGGGTTTCCTCAAGTCCGGCAGAACACCGGATATCCGATCGTCCGCGGACCACTCCCTGACGGTGTCCCGCACGGTCAGGAGGAGTTGGGGACGGAGCGCGAGACCGGACCCGCCTTCCGGGAGGTGGTCGAGCACCTGGCGGAAGGAGGCCGCCGCGACCATGGAGGCGACGCTCGCCGAAGAGGTGAGGCAGATGACCGCGTAGTCGTAGGTCGGCTGCCAGTGCCGGACCATCAGCAGGGCGACGGGGTGGGCCGCCTCGCTCTCCGGCCGGCTTCTCAGCCCGGCGGCGAGACTCTCGTCGGATTCACCGGGAACGCCACCGGGTGGAAAAGGGGGACGAGGGGGGTGGGGGGTGTGCACAGAGGGGGTTCCTTCCAAGGTGCAAGGTGGCACACAGAAGTTCTTGTCCGCCGAAAAGGAGCCCTGATTGGTGTATACCTTTTTGACGGAGCGCCGGGAAAACGGTCGGGGTGAAGGCCGTGCGGCGACCGCCGGTCAAGAGCCTTATGAGGCTCTTCGACAGCTCGGAATTACGAACAGCGATTCAGTCCCGGCCATTGGCCAAGCACAGGACGCTCACCTTCGCACAAACGCCCATGGCCAACAAGGCACTTGAGCAACATCTGCACCATTGAAAGAAAGTCAGATCCCGGGACAACTCGCCCGGTTCGCACCGGCTTTCGAAATTCCATGCGCCCCGTGTGAACCGTGCGCACGCGCCGGCGGGCCGCGCACGCTCCCGGCGCACGGAGCTCCGCGGTGCACTGGAACCGGCCCTTCTCCAAGGCCCCGCGCAGGACGGCGGCTCTCCCGCGCGAAACCGGCCGCCGACCCCGATCCTCCCGCCCTCGGTCGGCGGCCCCGAGGGCGGGTCGCCGGGGCCGGCCCGAACGAGGGCCGGCACCGGTTTCCTTCGCCCCCGCCGCCCCTACCCGTCCCGAACGGGGTCCGGGGTCAGATCTGCCAGGACCGCAGGCGGTCGGCCGCGCCGTAGACGTCTGTCTTGCCGGAGATCAGGTCGCGGGCGAGGTCGACGAGGGCCCCGTACGGCGGGTCGATGCCGACGCCGCTGACGAACATGTAGGCGACCGCGGCCGAGCAGGCGAAGCGGGCGTTGGCGGCCGGTAAGGGCTTCAGCAGGGCCAGGGTGTGCAGGAGTGCGGCGGCGCGCCAGGCCGGGTCGGAGTCGACGCCCAGGCGGGGCGGGTCGACGCGGTGCCGGGCCACGGCGGCGACCAGCGCCGAGAAGTCGTCGACCGTGGGCTGGTCGGGCAGTACCTCTTCGTGGCGCTGGAGCAGCCAGGGCACGTCGATATGGATGACGGGGGCCATCGGTCAGGCGACCCGTCCCTCACCCTTGGCGGGCGGTTCGTCCTCCGGGAACGCGGCGGCGAACTCGTCCGCGTGGGCGGCGAAGAACCGGCGGAAGACCTCCGCGCCTTCCTGCAGTGCCCGGTGCCGCACGATGTCGGCCGCGGCGGCCTCCCGCACCAGGGCCTTCATCGACGTACCGCGCTCCTTGGCCATCTGCCGCAGGTCCTCTAGCTCGCGGTCGCTGAACTCCACATTGAGAGCTGGCATGCCCTCACGGTACCGCGAGGGTACTTACTGGTAAATACCCCCAGGTCAGCCCGCACGGAGTGCGGTACCTGCGGCCGATTCACCGTGGCGGGGCGCGGGCCGCCGCCACGAGCGGCAGCCGGCGCCCCGACGCGCCGGGCGCGCTCGACGATCCACCCGGCGACACGACGGCCGACCGGTCAGGTCCCCCACAGCCCGCGCCTGCGGTACCCCTGCTCCCAGAACAGGCGGTTGAGGACCCGGACCGGCGGGGGCAGCGCGCCGAGGAAGACGGCTCGGTCGGCGGGCGGGATGCCGTCGACGATCCACGGCACGAAGACGGCCGCCCCGCGCAGTCCCTGCGTCTTGCGGATGCGTCCCGTGAAGGCACCCCAGTCCGCGGGCGTCAGCACCTCCTGGATGAGCGGCAGTGCGCTCGCCTCCTCGTGCGCGAGGTGGTCGTCGAGGGTGGTCGCCAGCGAGTGGACCAATTCGGCGAGTTCGGCCGACCGGTCCCGCAGCGCGGCGTCGACGGCGGTGAGCCGCGGGTCGAGGAGGGCGTGCTCCGCCTCCATCTCGGCGAGCAGGGCGACGTCCCCGGGACGGCCCTCGACCTTGCGCTGCACGCGCGGCCACAGGTCGCTGTCCTCGGCGGTGTGGTGGATGTGCAGCTGATGCGTGAAGTTGGCCCAGCCGGCACGGACTTGGGGGGTGAAGGCGGTGCCGTCCGCCGCGGCCTTGCCGAGGCGTACCAGATCGCGCCGGAACGCGTCATGGGCGGCGTACATCACGGTGAGGTCGATGCTCATGAGGTGGCTTCCTCCAGTGCGGGCCCGGACACGGGCAGGGCATGCGGGTTGGCGGACGGGCCGTGGTGACGGCGTACGGCGAGACAGGCGAGCGCGCCGGTCAGCAGGACCGCGGCGGAGACCAGGACGGCGGGGCCCATCGCGTCCACGAAGCCGTGTCCGAAGACCTGGCCGCCCAGCTCCCGCATACGGTCGGCGACGTCGTGCGGCACGCCGCTCGGCGGCCCGGCCGACCGCTGGGCGCTCACGGTGGACTCCGCCTCGGAGAAGGCTCCGACGAAGCCGGCGCGGTAGGCGGCGGGCAGTTGCCCGGCGCGCTGGTCCGCCTGGTCGGCGAGCGCGGAGGCGAGCCGCGCCTGGAGCACGGCGCCGACGACCGCGCCCGCGAGCACCGAACCGACCTGCCGCAGCGCGTTGTTGGCACCCGACGCGGCTCCGGACAGACGAGCCGGTACGTTGCGCATGACCTCGGTGGCCATGGGGGTGAAGGTGCAGCCGGCGCCCAGGCCGGCCAGGAAGAGCGGGAAGGCCACGGCCGTCCAGCCGGACCCGACGTCGGCCACGGCCACGATCCACACCAACGCCGCCGCCCAGGCGAGCAGCCCGGTCATCAGGATGAACTTGCCGCCGATCTTGTCCGCGAGCACACCCGCGGGGCCGGCCATGACGAACGAGCCGAGCGCGAGCGGCAGCAGCACAAGGCCGGACTTGAGCGCGCTGAAGCCCAGGACGGACTGGAGGTAGATCGTCAGCGGCAGGAACATGCCGATGACGCCGAAGGACACCGTGACGCCCACGAAGTTGAGGAGGGTGAAGTTGCGGTCCTTGAAGAGCGAGAACGGGACGAGCGGGTCGTGCGCCTGCTGCCCGCGCTCGTGTGCCAGGAATCCGGCGAAGAGCACCGCCGCCGCGGCGAACAGGGCCCGGATCCAGCCGTTCCATTCGTAACGCTGCCCCTCGGTCAGCGCAAAGGCCAGGCAGAACAGGGCACTTGAGGCGAGCGCCACGCCGAGGGCGTCGAAGCGGTGCCGTACGGTGCGCCGCGAGCCGGGGAGGATCGCCACGGCGAGGCCGAGGACCAGCACCCCGAGCGGCAGATTGACGTAGAAGATCCACCGCCAGTCGAGGTGCGTGATCAGCGCACCCCCGATGATCGGGCCGAGGGCGCCGGAGATGCCCGCGACCGCGCCCCACACCCCCATCGCGGCGCCCCGGCGGTCGGCCGGGAACACCTCGGCGATGATCGACAGGGTCTGCGGCATGAGCAGTGCCGCGCCGAGGCCCTGGACCGCGCGGAAGGCGATCAGCTGGGCCGGGTCCCGGGCGAGGCCGCAGGCCAGGCTGGCGAGCGTGAAGAGGGCGACGCCCGCGACGAACAGGTTCCGTTTGCCGCGCAGGTCGCCGAGACGGCCCGCGGTGATCAGCAGGACGGCGAGGGCGAGCGTATAGGCGTTGACCACCCACAGGATCTCGTCGAGAGAGGCGCCCAGGTCCTGGCTCATGTCGGGGATCGCGATGTTCACGATCGTCAGGTCGAGGAGCGTCATGAAGAACCCCAGAGAGAGCGTGATGAGGATCGCCCAGGGGTTGCCGTGCCATTTCTTGAACACGATGTGTGTCTCCTTGTGCCGAAGCGTCGTACTCGCGTTCAAGAGGTCGGGGGCGCCGGGCGGTGTGACACCGGGGCAGACACCTGAGACGTACGTCACAATTCGCCGTCGGAGGTCACATTCGGACCCTGTTCTCCCCTCGCAGTAGTGAGCGCATCAAGGGAGGCAGGGCATGTCCGAAAGCCCCGGGTCCGGGACCGGCAGCCGCGAGACGCCGGGAATCGACGGGCCGTCGTCCGCGAGCGACGGCGCGACGCGCGTGTTCGTCGACCACCGCGAGCTGCTGTTCGCGATCGTCTACAACATGCTCGGCAGCGTCGCCGACACGGAGGACGTGCTCCAGGAGACCTGGCTGTCGTGGCGGGGCCGCGTCGACCGCTCCCCGCTGGACGGGATCACCAACCCGCGCGCCTACCTCGTACGCATCGCGGTGAACCACGCGCTCGGCCGGCGCGCCGCCATCACCCGGCGCCGCGAGACGTACGTGGGTCCCTGGCTGCCGGAGCCCCTGCTCGACGAACCGGCACCCGACGAATCCGCCGACGGCCGCACCCTGCGCTCCGAGTCGGTGTCGCTGGCGATGCTCGTGGTCCTGGAGTCGCTCACCCCGCTGGAGCGGGCGGTGTTCGTCCTCAACGAGGTGTTCGGCTACGCGCACACCGAGATCGCGGAGGTCATCGACCGCAGCCCGGCGGCGGTGCGCCAGCTCGCGCATCGCGCCCGGGAGCACGTGCACGCCCGCCGTCCGCTGTACCGGGCCCATCCCCGGGTACGCCGGCAGGCGACCGAACGGTTCGTGGAGGCGGCGCTCGGCGGTGACATCGCCGCGCTCATGGAGATCCTCGCGCCGGACGTCACCGTGTGGACGGACGGCGGCGGCAAGGCCCGCGCGGCCGGGCTGCGGCCGGTGCACGGCCGGGACAAGGCGGCGCGCCTGTTCGCCGGATACGCGACGCGCCGCGCGACGAAGCTCGACATCCGCTACCGGCGGGTCAACGGCGACGACTCCGCGGTGATCTTCGAGGGCGAGTCCCCGTACGCCGTCATGGTCATGGACCTCACCCCGGACGGCGCGCAGGTGTCCGACGTCTACATCGTCACCAATCCCGAGAAGCTCACGCACGTGCGACGCGACGAGGAGAGCGGGGCCGAGACCGCGACGGGCACCAGCACCAGCACCGGCACCGGCACCGGCACCGGCACCGGCACCGGCACCGAGGAGGGGACGCGCACATGACGACCGCGGAAGGCGCAACCGGACAGACCACCGAACAGATCACCGGGCAGACCGCCGGGCGCCCCGCCGAGCAGACGTCCACCGGCGAGCGCGTAGCCGACTGGTTCGACGGCCGCCTCGGGGTCTACTCCCTCGGCAAGCGGTATCTCCGCAAGGTGTTCCCGGACCACTGGTCCTTCCTGCTCGGCGAGATCTGCCTCTACAGCTTCGTCGTCCTCGTCCTCACCGGGGTCTATCTCACGCTGTTCTTTCATCCGTCGATGAACGAGGTGGTCTACCACGGCAGTTACGTCCCGCTCAACGGCATCCGCATGTCGGAGGCGTACGCCTCGACGCTCGACATCAGTTTCGACGTGCGCGGCGGTCTGCTGATCCGGCAGATCCACCACTGGGCGGCGCTGATCTTCCTGGCCGCGATGCTGACGCACATGATGCGGCACTTCTTCACCGGCTCGTTCCGCAAACCCCGCGAGGTGAACTGGCTGTTCGGCTGGACGCTGCTGCTCCTCGGCATGTTCGAGGGGCTGTTCGGCTACTCGCTGCCGGACGATCTGCTGTCGGGGACGGGGATGCGGTTCGTGGACGGGGCGATCCTGTCGGTGCCGATCGTCGGGACCTATCTGTCGTTCTTCCTCTTCGGCGGGGAGTTCCCCGGCCACGACATCGTGGCCCGCTTCTACTCGCTGCACGTCCTGCTGATACCGGGGATCATGGCGGCGCTCGTCGTGGCGCATCTGATCCTGGTCGTCCACCACAAGCACACGCAGTTCGCGGGGCCGGGAAAGACCGAACGCAATGTGGTGGGCACGCCGTTCCTGCCGGTCTACCTGGCGAAGGCGGGCGGCTTCTTCTTCCTGGTGTTCGGTGTCATCGCGCTCATCGCGGCGGTCGCGACCATCAACCCGGTCTGGGCGTACGGCCCTTACCGTGCCGACCAGGTGTCGACGGGCGCCCAGCCGGACTGGTATCTGGGCTTCGCGGAAGGGCTGGTCCGGGTCATGCCCGGCTGGGAGATCACGGTGGCGGGGCACACACTGGTGCTCGGCGTGCTCATTCCCGTCGTCGTCTTCCCGCTGCTCCTGGTCGCCATCGGCGTCTACCCGTTCGTGGAGGCCCGGATCACCGGGGACCGGGGCGAGCACCACCTGCTGGACCGCCCGCGCAACCGGCCGGTCCGCACGTCGCTCGGGGCGGCCTGGGTCAGTCTCTATCTGATCCTGCTCGCGGGCGGCGGCAACGACATCGTGGCCACGCGTTTCCATCTCTCGATCAACACCGTCACCTGGACGGTGCGGATCGCCCTGTTCCTGGTCCCGGTCGTCGTGTTCGTCGTGACCCGCCGCATCTGCCTGGGCTTGCGGCAGCGGGACCGGGAGCTGGTGGCGCACGGCCGTGCGACAGGCCTCATCAAGCGCCTGCCGCACGGCGAGTACGTCGAGGTGCACCGTCCGCTCGGTCTCGCCGAACTCCACACGCTGACCGAGCACGAACGGCGGGCGCTCTCAGCCGACCGGGACCTCCAGCCTGCTGATCCGCAGCCCGCCGTCGGCGGCCCTCGGGTGCCCGCTCGCCATGACGAGCCGCAGCCGTGAGCCCCGTACCGCCTCGGAGGTGATCACCGTCGGTTGCCGTCGCCGACTTGTAGAAGGCATTGGACCAGCCGGTCGCCGGGTCGCCGGGTCGCCGGGTCGCCGGGTCGCCGTCGAGCATGGCGGCGGGGAGGGTGTCGGCACGGCCCGAGTAACTGGCCTCCGCGTACCGGTAGTTCGGGACTGCCGGGTGGTCCGGCTCGAAGGAGGGGGCCACCGGGGTGCTCGCCTTCACCGCGGCGCGGGTGGTGCATACGGTCACGGTGGCCGTACGGAGCCCTTCGCCGCGCGCGGTCACCGTCAAGATGCCCGCCTTCGTCCCGGCGCGGACGATGGCAAGTGCCAGGCCGTGAAAGCCGTTCGGGTGGCGGCCCGGTAGCGCTCGGCGCTCTCCTCGCGACTGTTGTCGAGCCGGGCGACCCGCCGTCGACCTCGAACGCCAGCGGATCCTCCGCGTCGGGCACGACCACGCCGTGGGCGTCGACCGCCTCCGCGGTCACGAACACAGACGTGCGGGCGCGCCCAGCGCCCGGGCGCGCGTCGCGTGTCGCACTAGGGGGGCTCCCGGTGACCACCGGCCGCCTCCGCCCCGAGCCGCGGGTACGCAGTTCCGAGGCTCGCGTACGCGGCCCCCGGAGTCACGCGTGCGGAGCCCCTGTACGCACTACGGAGTCGCGCGTGCGGAAACCCTGCACGCACTAGGCTGGAACCGAGTGACGCGCTTGTTCACTGTGAGTGTGCGCAATGGAGTCGCGACGATGAGCCCGGTCCACCCCTTCGACGAGGCCGCCACGGCACGGGCCGTCATCGACGAGAACGGCACCCTGATCCACTGGAACGAGGGGGCCCGCCGGCTGCTGGGGTACGCGCCGGAGGAGGTCGAGGGCGGTCCCGCCGCACACCTGCTGGACCCCGCGGACACCACCGCGCCGCCCGAACCCGACACCCCACGCTGGAGCGGCACGCTCTCACTGCGGCACCGCGACGGACACGTCCTGTCCGTGTGGCTGCTCGCCCATCACGGAGAGGCCCGGGGCGAGTGGCTGGTGGTCACGCCGCTCGAGGCGGCGGCGCCGCGCTCGCCGGACGACCCGCTGATCAGGGCGGTGCTCACCCAGTCGCCGTGTGCCATGGCTGTCTACGACGAACGGCTGCGGCTGTACGGGATCAACGACGCGATGGCCGAGGTGATCGGACTCCCGGAGGCCCGTGTCCGGGGCCTGCGGAACTCCGAGATCGGCGGCAAACGGGCGAGCGAGCAGCTCGAAGAGGACATGTACGGCGTGCTCGTCTCGGGCGAGGGGCGCGATGTCGAGACGTATCTGCGCTCGGGGGGTGAGGACCGCGCGCACGCCTGGCTGGTCCGGATCTCTCCGCTGACCGATGACGAGGGGCGGGTGCGGGGGGTGTGCCTGGCCGCGCACGACTTCTCCGAGCAGCACAAGGCCCGGGAGCGGCTACAGCTGGTCAACGAGGCGAGCGTGCGCATCGGCAGCACCCTCGACGTCACCCGAACGGCCCAAGAGCTCGCCGACGTCTGTGTGCCGGCCCTCGCCGACTTCGTCAGCGTCGACCTGCTGGATCCGCCGGAGCACAGCGGTGAGCACCACCCCGTGCCGCCGGACCCGCCGGTCACACTCCGGCGCGCCGCCCACCAGTCGGTGAACCCCGGCGCCCCGGAGGCGGTCGTCAAGCCCGGCGAGGTCGACGTCTACCCCGCCTCCTCACCGCAGGCCGGCTCACTGGTCGCCCGCCGCACGATCGTGGCGCCGGACGCCACCACCACGCTGTCGGAGTGGCTGGCCTGGGACGACCGCCGCGGCGCGCGCGTCGCCGAGTTCGGCATCCACGCCACCATGTCGGTGCCCATCCAGGCCCGCGGCCAGACCCTCGGCGTCGCCGTCCTCACCCGGTATCTCCGGCCCGATCCGTTCACACCCGACGACGTGCTGCTCGCCGAGGAGGTCACGGCCAGGGCCGCCGTCTGCATCGACCACGCCCGCCGCTTCTCCCGCGAGCGGCAGACCGCGCTGGCCCTGCAACGCAGCCTGCTCCCCCCGTCGCTGCCCGCGACGGCGGCCCTGGAGGCGGCCTCCCGCTACCTTCCCGCGGCGCGGGCCGGAGTGGGCGGCGACTGGTTCGACGTGATCCCGCTGTCCGGGATGCGCGTCGCCATGGTCGTCGGCGACGTCGTGGGCCACGGCATCCAGGCCTCGGCGACGATGGGACGGCTGCGCACGGCCGTGCGCACGCTCGCCGACATCGACCTGGCGCCGGACGAACTGCTCACCCACCTCGACGACCTCGTCGTACGACTGTCCACGGAGGCGGGGGCCGAAGGCACCACCGGCGAGGTCGGCGCGACCTGCCTGTACGCGGTGTACGACCCGGTCTCCCGGCGCTGCTCCCTCGCCCGGGCCGGCCACCCGCCGCCCGTCGTCCTGCGTCCGGACGGCCGGCCCCAGCAGATCGACCTCCCGGCCGGGCCGCCGCTCGGCCTGGGCGGACTGCCCTTCGAGTCCGTCGAAGTCGAGCTGCCCGAGGGCACGGTGCTCGCGCTGTACACCGACGGTCTGATCGAGAGCCGCGAGCGGGATGCAGACACCAGCCATCAGTTGCTGTGCCGCGCCCTGGAGCAGTCCTCGGCGTCCCTCGAAGGTGCGTGCCACGCGATCCTGCAGGCGCTGCTGCCGGTCGGCGGCGCCCAGGACGACGTGGCGCTGCTGCTCGCCCGTACCCATGGCCTGGCTCCGTCCCAGGTGGCGACCTGGGACATTCCCGCCGACCCCGCCCTCGTCGCGCCGATCCGCAGGCAGGTGGGCGAGCAACTGGACACCTGGGGGCTGAGCGACGCGGCGTTCACGGCGGAACTCGTGGTGAGCGAGCTGGTCACCAACGCCATCCGGTACGGCGAACCGCCCATCCGGCTGCGCCTCATCCACGACGCCGCCACCCTCATCTGCGAGGTCTCCGACAGCAGCCACACCGCCCCGCATCTGCGCCGGGTGAAGACCTTCGACGAGGGGGGCCGCGGGCTGCTCCTCGTCGCCCAGCTCACCCAGCGCTGGGGGAGCCGGCACATCGCCGAGGGCAAGACGATCTGGGCCGAACTGGCGTTGTTCGAAGAGGAATGACGGCCTCGTGAGGAGCGGGCGGCGCGGCGTCTGATGTGATGGACGAGCGCCACGATCACTCCCGGAGGACCGAACTCTGAACACCCCGCTCGCCGAAGCCCTCTCCGTCGTCCTGCTCGTGGCGGTCCTTGTCTGTGCGGTGATCCGCCCCTTCGGCTGGCCCGAGGCGGTGGTGGCCGTCCCGGCCGCCTGCCTCGTCATCGCCACCGGTGCGATCTCCTGGGACCACGTGCGCGCGGAGGCCGGACATCTGGGTCCGGTGATCGGGTTCCTGGCGTCCGTCCTCGTGCTGGCCCGGTTCTGCGACGACGAGGGGCTCTTCCATGCCTGTGGGGCGTGGATGGCCCGCTGGGCGGCGGGGCGGCCCGGCCGTCTGCTGACCGCGGTCTTCGGGCTCGCCTCGGCGATCACCGCGGTGCTCAGTCTGGACGCGACCGTCGTGCTGCTCACCCCCGTGGTGTTCGCCACGGCGGCGCGGATGGGCGCCCGTCCGAAGCCGCACATCTACGCCTGCACCCATCTCTCGAACACGGCCTCGCTGCTCCTGCCGGTCTCCAACCTCACCAATCTGCTGGCCTTCACCGCCAGCGGTCTGAGCTTCACCCGGTTCGCCGCGCTGATGGTGCTGCCCTGGCTGGTCGCGATCGGCGCCGAGTACGTGGTCTTCCGGCGCTTCTTCGCCCGCGACCTGGGCGTGGCCGCGCCCGCGCCGCATGCCGACGAGCCGCCGGACGTGCCGGTGTTCGCGCTCGTCACCGTGGGCTGCACACTGGCGGGGTTCGTCGTGGCCTCGGCGCTCGGCATCGATCCGGCGTGGTCCGCCGCGGCGGGGGCGCTCGTGCTCGCCACCCGCGCGCTCGTCCGCCGGCGGGCCACCGCGCTCACCGTGGTACGGGCCGCCGCGCCGTCGTTCCTCGCCTTCGTCCTCGCGCTGGGCATCGTCGTCCGGGCCGTGGTCGACAACGGGCTGGCCGACGCGCTCGACGGTCTGCTGCCGAACGGCAGTGGTCTGCCCGCGCTGTTCGGCATCGCGGCCACGGCCGCGGTACTGGCCAACCTGATCAACAATCTGCCCGCGGTCCTCGTCCTGCTGCCGCCGGCCGCCGTGTCCGGTCCCGGCGCGGTGCTGGCCGTCCTGCTGGGGGTCAACATCGGGCCCAACCTGACCTACGCCGGCTCTCTGGCGACCCTGCTGTGGCGGCGTATCGTCCACCAGCACGACCACGGCGTCGACCTCAAGGAGTTCACCCGGCTCGGTCTGATCGCCGTGCCTGCGGCGCTGGTCCCCGCGGTGCTGGCACTGTGGGTCTCACTCCACGTCATCGGAGGCTGATGGGCATGCGGGTGATCGTCTGGCTGGTCGAGGGAACGTGGCCCGCGTGCGTGGACGCCGTACGCACCCACGTGCCGCACGCGACGGACGTGGTGCTGCTGCATGTCGCCGAACCCGGCGTGCCCGGTCTGGCGCACGGCGCCTACGCCGGACTGCTCGGCCGCGGACATCCCGAGCGCGACCCCGGCAACCGCCTCGAAGACCTGGACACCGCCTCCGCCGCCCGGCTCCTCGACGCGGCGACCGAGCGGCTGGGCCGCCCTTGCACCCGCCTTGAACGCGTCGGCCGGGTCGAGCGGGAGGTGGTCGCCGCCGCCGAGGGAGCCGATCTGCTCGTGGCGGCCCGCGACGGCGACCGCGCCCGTCTCGGCCCGCACAGTCTGGGACGGGCCGGGCGGTTCGTCGTCGATCACGCGCCCTGCCCGGTCCTGCTGGTGTGGCCCGAGGCGGCCCCGGACATCACGACCATTCCCCCGCCTCCCCCGCGCCGTTAGGCGATCCGGTCCGGTAGGCGCCCGGCGGTGTGCCGTAGCGCTGTCGGAAGACCCGGTTGAAGTGGAAGGCGCTGGCGAAGCCGGAGGCCGCGGCGACCCGTTCCACCGGGAGTTCGGTGGCGTCCAGGAGCCGGGCCGCGTGCCGCAGCCGGGCATCGCGCAGGGCCCGCATCGGGGAAAGGCCCAGTTGCTCGGTGAAGAGGTGGGCGAATCTCGACGGTGAGAGGGAGACCGCCTCGGCGAGCGACCGTACGGTGTGCGGTGCGCCCGGGTCGGCGGTGATCAGCGACTCGGCGCGCCGGATCCGCGCGTCGATGTCGGTCCGGTGCCGGTCCGCGCCCGCGGTGACGAGCAGGACGATCTCCTCCAGGGAGCAGAGGGCCAGCTCCCGGGCCGCGATGCCGTGCGCGACCGCGATCTCGCCGTCGGCGGGCTCCGAGGGGAGGGGTGGCGGTCCGTCTCCGGTCCAGCGGGCGTCGGCGAGCATGCGGCGGAAGGCGGTCTCGATACGTGCCGCGTTACCCTCGGTGCCCCGCGCGGGTCCGACGGCGGCGTACACCCCGTCGGCGAGCGCGCACGGCCTGAGCCACGCCGACCAGGCCGGCCTCGCCCGGCAGTGCACCCACCAGAACGCCCAGTGCCCGGCGCCCGGTTCGACGCCGTAGCGGTGCGGCACGCCGGGCCCCAGGACCACCAGGTCCCCGGCGCCGGCCACCGCCCGTGACGCCCCCTGGGTGAGGCGTCCCCGTCCGCCCGTGGTCCAGGTGAAGAGCCAACTGTCCGCCCCGCGCGGCCGGTTGACGCGGTACCCCGGCCGTTGGTCGAAAAGTCCGACGGTCACCAGGCCCGGCGGCGGGGAGGGGGCAGCAGGCTCGGACAACTCCTCAGCACGCACAGGCATCCTCCCGACAGGCGCGTCGGCCTAGCGTGAGGTACCTGGAACACCGGTGTGAAGGGGCGGTCGGATGACAGTCACGGACAGGAGCGGCCTTCGGCAGTTCGAGGAGAGCGGCTTCGCGGTGGTGCGCGCGCTGTTCGGCCCCGCCGAGATCGAGGAGCTGTGCGCGGAGTTCACGGCACTGCACGCTGCCGGCCCGGTCCCCGGACACTTCGAACCCCGCGCCACGGAGACCGAGAGCCCGGCCGATCCGCTGCACTCCTACCCTCGCGTCCTGCACCCGCATCGCATCAGCGCCCTGTCGCTGCGCCGCCTCCTGGATCCCCGGCTGCGGGACATTCTGCGGACCCTGCTGGGCGAGGAGCCCCTGGCAGCCCAGAGCATGTTCTACTTCAAGCCGCCCGGCGCCCGCGGCCAGGCGCCGCATCAGGACAACTTCTATCTGCGGGTCGAGCCGGGCACCTGTGTGGCCGCCTGGATCGCCTGCGACGCGGTCGACCGCGAGAACGGCGGCCTCGAGGTCGTGCCGGGCACCCACCGCATGCGGGTGTTCTGTCCGGAGGAGGCCGATCCGGCGCTGTCCTTCGCCCGCGAGCACGTTCCGGCGCCGCCCGGGCTCACGGCCGTCCCCGTCGACATGGCACCGGGCGACGTCCTGTTCTTCAACGGCAGTCTCGTGCACGGCTCCGGCCCCAATCGCAGCCCGGACCGCTTCCGGCGCTCGTTCATCGGCCACTACGTCGGGCGCTCCACGCAGCGCATCGGCGGCTTCTACCGGACCTTGACGATGAGCGGCGATCCTGTGGCCCTGCCCGAGAGCGGGGGCGCGGGCCCGTGCGGCACCGAGTTCACGCCGCGCGCTCCCCACTGACCGGCCACCACACCACGCCGCTCAGCGCCGAAAAGCCGCCGCACCGCACCGATCGGCACTGACGGGCCGCCACACCGCTCCCCCGTCGACCGGCGCGACACCGTGCCGCTCGCCGTCAAGCGGCGAACCCGGGGATCGACGCGGAGGTGAACCCGAGGATCGCGTCCGCGACCGCCCTCGGGTTCTCCAGGAGCATCGCGTGGGTGCCGTCGATCTCGGTGACCGTCACATCGGGGCGCTCCTTGGCGAGTCGGGCCAGATCCCGGGCGAGCCCCCGCGCGTATGCAGCCATCAGCGCGTCGAACCAGTCCATGCCCGGGATCGACGGGACGGGCCGCAGCGCGCGTCCCAGCAGCAGCGGCACGGGCGTGCGGCGGAACAGCGCGAAGAGGTCGAGGGAGTCGATCGCGCCCAGCATCTCCAGCGCGTGCTCGCGCTCCGGCCTCAACTCCAGCCTTCCGTCGGGCCTTTTGCGCATCGCGCGCCGGACGCCGGCCTCCAACAGCTCGTAGGGGATGCCCAGTTGCTCGGACATGGCACGCTGCTGGGCGAGCAGCGCCTTCAGTCCGTCCTCGGGGAGCGGCTCGCCCGACGCCGTCGCAGCCGCCTTCCGCACCTCGGTGAGCCGTTCCTCGACGTACTCCGCGTCGAGGCCGACGTACTGGTCGGGGCTGCCCCACCCGAAACCGTCGAAATTCACCGCGCCGGGCGTGACGCCCGGGTGCTCCAGCGCGTACCGCACGGCGATCATCCCGCCGAGCGAGTGCCCGACCGGCAGCGCGCCGGGGATGTCGTACGCCTCCAGCACCGCTTCGAGGTCCCCGAGGACGTGGGGGAAGTCCCAGGTGCCGGACGGGGAGAGACCGTGTCCGCGGAGGTCCACGGCGAGCACCCGGTGGCGGGGCACGAGGAGCGGGGCGGCGGCGGCCCAGTCGGCGAGGGTGCGTCCCGCGCCGTGGAGCAGGACCAGCGGCGGCCCGTCGCCCCCGTGGTCGTGTACGGCCAGTGCGATACGATCTCCGGTCATGTCCTGACAATAGACGCTCGGATCGGGGTTCCCAGGGCTCTCGGGGCTGCCTGCGGGGATCGAGTCCGGGGCCCCTTGACGTGGGCGGGTCCACACGCTTTGATCATGCCGTGCCGTGATGGACTCGGCACGCAGAGGTGCGCCCAGCCGGTAGCGGACTCGGTTCAAGTCCGGCCAAAGTCGCCAGGATCGCGGGAAGCGTCCGAGGCGGGGTCGTACTCGCGATTGATGGAGCGGACATGCCCGTCAAGCGTGTTTCCCGCGTCGGAGCTCTGGGGCCGATCGCCGCCTTGGTGGCCGCCCTGGCCCTTGCCGGCTGCGGCACGGACCAGGACACGAGCGCCGCGCCGCCGAGAACGCACAAGACGCAGAAGACGCCGAAGACGCACGAGAAGCCGAAGCCGCGGGAGACGTCGAAGCCGCAGGCGACGCAGGAGACCCCGCGGCAACGCCCTCCCACGGCCGTCGAACTCCCACCGCTTCACGCGGGTTTCGACTACCAGATCGGTGGCGCCTATCCCCCGCCCTCCGGCGTCCGCATCGTCAGCCGAGACCGTGCGGCGTCCCCCGCGCCCGGCCTCTACAACATCTGCTACGTCAACGCCTTCCAGGCCCAGCCCGACGAGCGGACGAAGTGGCCCGCCGACCTGTTGCTGCGGGACGCGCGGGGCAAGGTCGTCATGGACCGCGACTGGGGCGAGGCGCTGCTCGACATCCGTACGCCGGCCAAGCGCCAGCGGGTGGCCGCGCGCGTCAACCGGTGGATCGACGGCTGCGCCGACAAGGGCTTCGACGCGGTCGAGCCGGACAACTACGACAGCTACACGCGCTCCCGGCACCTGCTGACCGCCGACGACGCCACGGCGTTCATCACCCTGCTCTCGGCGCACGCCCACGCCCGGCATCTGGCCATCGGCCAGAAGAACACCGCGGAGCTGGCGGGACTCAGGACCCGGACGGGGCTCGACTTCGCGGTGGCGGAGGAGTGCGGCGAATACGACGAGTGCGGAACGTACGCGAAGGCGTTCCACGATCGGGTGCTCGTGATCGAGTACACCGACAGCGGTCTGCGCAAGGCCCGTTCGGGCTTCGGCGGCCGGCTGAGCATCGTACGCCGGGACGTGATGGTGTCGGTGCCCGGCAGCGCGGACTACGTCCGCAGGACCCGCTGACGGGAGGCGTGATGGCCTCCGCCACGAGGACTTCCGCCACGAGGACTTCCGGGACGAGGACTTCCGCGATGCGGACTTCCACAATGAGGGCTTCCGCGATCGCGGGCCGCGGCCTGCTCGCCGGCGTGGTCGCCGCCCGGTCCTCGCCGCCGGCGACGGCGGCGCGCATCGGGGCCGGCGGCTCGGGCGGAGGGATGCCTGCCGACGCGATGCTGCGGCACGCCCGGCCTTCCGGCGCGGGAACCGGACCGGCGGCGTGCATACTCGCTGCGAAGCCGGGTGCCGCTGGATGAGCACAGGCGTACGGAGCGGACGTAACAAAGGGCATGCCGACATTCATGGCCAGCAGGCACGGGGACCGGGTGCCGATGAGCAGCGCGGAGCCGCCGAGGAGCCTTGAGCTGCTGCGGCGGAATCGGCGGTGGCTGTTCCCGCTGGCCGTGGTCGCGCTGCTGGCGCAGATGGCGGTGGCGATGGTCACGGCGGCCGTCGAGCAGACGCCGACGATCGACGAACCCGTGTACGCGGGCACGGCGGTGGTCTACGTCCAGCAGCACAGCCTGCGCTACAACCCCGAGCATCCCCCGCTGGGCAAGCTGATCATCGCGAGCGGGCTGGTGGCCGCCCACCCCCACCTGGCCGCCGACTTCCAGGGTGACCAGACGGCGCTCGGCCGGCGGCTGCTGTACGAGTCGGGCAACGATCCCGGGCGGGTGATGCTGTGGGCGCGGCTGCCGGTGATCGTCTGCACGCTGCTGTTCGGTCTGGTCGTCCTCGCCTTCGCCCGCGAACTCGTCGGTCCCGTTGGCGGGTTGGTGGCGCTCGCCCTGTACACGTTCTCGCCCGACGTCATCGCGCACGGCTCGCTGGCCACGCTCGACGTACCGGCGTCCGGTTTCCTGCTGACGTCGGTGTGGCTGGTGTGGCGGGCCCGGCGCCGCCCGCTCCTCCACCTGCCGCTCGCCGGGGTCGCGCTCGGGGCGGCGGTGGCCACGAAGATGAGCACGCTGCCGGCCGTTCCGGTGCTGATGCTCCTGGCGGTGGTGTCCGTGGGGCACGCCCGAGGACTCGTCGCTCCCGCGAAAGCGCGGCCCCTCACCACGCCCGAGGGGACGCGGACCCTCACCACGCCCACGCAAGCAGGGCCCCTCACCACGCCCATCGGGGCGGCAGAGCCCCTCACCACACCCACGGAAGTGCCGCCCCCGGGCTCGCCCCTGGCGGCACAGCCTCTCACCACGTCCCAAAAGGCACGGCTCCTCGGGCTCGGCGCGGCGGCCGCGACCGGGATGGCGCTGGTGGCCGTCGCCGTGGTGTGGGCCACGTACCTGGCTGTCGACCCGCAGCTGCGGTGGACGGCGCCCGCGAACCTCCCGGCCGTCCATGGTCTGCGCGGGCTGCTCGTCGACGGGCTGCCCTTCCCGCAGCCGTACCGGGACGGGATGCGCGTCCAGTTCGGCTTCGAGAACGCGACCTGGCAGGGCTTCCTGTTCGGCAGGCTCTATCACGGCGCGCTCTGGTACTACCTTCCGGCCGCGCTGGCGGTGAAGACCCCGCTCGGCATGATGGCGCTGTGGCTCGCCGGTGCGGTCGCGATGGTCGCCGTGCCCCGGCTGCGGCCCGCCGCCCCGTACGTCCTGGTCCCCCCGGCGCTGCTGCTGGCCGCGGCCATGAACGGCTCGCGCGATCTCGGCGTGCGCTACGCCCTGTTCGTACCGGTCTTCCTGGCGGTCGCGGCCGCCTGCGTCGTCACCTTCCGGCGACGCTGGGCCCACCTCGCCGCGGCCGCGCTGGTCCTGTTCGTCGCCGTGAGCTCGCTGCGGACCTTCCCGTACTACCTGCCGTACGGGAACGAGGCGTTCGGCGGCCCGTCGAAGACCCGTCTGCGGCTGCACGACTCGAACGTCGACTGGGGTCAGGACCTGGGCCGCCTCGCCGACCGCCTGCACCGGGACCACCCGGGCGAGAAGGTCTGGCTCGTCTACAAGGGCGCCGGTGTGCCGTCGTACTACGGCATCGACGCGGCCGATCCGCGCAAGGCGCCGGCGAGCGAGGTGCACGGGCTGCTCGCCGTGTCCGACACCTCGATCGCCAAGGCCGACGACCGCCTCGCCGCGCTGCTCGCCACCAGCACGCCGATCGACGACGTCGGCCACTCGATCACGATCTACCGGCGGTCCTGACGGGGCACCGGCCCCGGGGTGAGCAGGTCCAGAACCCGCTCCCAGCCGAACTCCGGTCGTCCGCCGTCCCCTTGTCCCCCACCGCCGTACGGGTCCCCGAACCGGACGCCCATCCCGCGCAGTCGCTCGACGCTCGCGCGATACGCGGGGTGCGCCGCCAATGCTTCGTTCACGCACGGCAGTACGGCGATCGGGACACCGAGGCCGTACGCCTCGCACAGGGTTCCCAGGGCGAGGGTGTCGGATATGCCGGCCGCCCACTTGTTGACGGTGTTGAAGGTGGCCGGTGCGACGGCCACCGCGTCCGGCGCCGGGAAAGGGCGCGGGTCCCCCGGGGAGCGCCAGGCGGACCGGATCGGGCGGCCGGTCTGTGCCTCGACGGCCCTCGCGTCGATGAAGCCGAGGCCCTGGGGGGTCGCGATGACACCGACCTCCCAGTCCCGCTCCTGCGCCGCGGTGATCAGTTCGCTGATGTCCTCAGCGATGCCGGCCGCGCAGACGACCACGTAGAGGAAGGGCTTGGGGGACTTTTCCGCGTGTGCACTCACCCGGGAACCCTAATGAACGGACGGGAGCAGTTCTGCGGGATCCCAGACGTCTGCCGGATCCGGGGCTTGTGCCGAGTCCGGGGCTTGTGCCGAGTCCGGGGCTTGTGCCGAGTCCGGCCCTCTACCGAATGCGGGACCTCCACGGAATGCGGGACCGAGTGCGGGACCGCTACCGGATCGGGAAGGAGTCCCCGCGCTCCGCCTCCGGGCGGGGGCCGAGGATGCGGCGCTCCTTCTCCTCGATCGGCACGTCGTTGATGCTCGCCTCGCGGCGGGTCATCAGACCGTGCGCGTCGAACTCCCAGAGCTCATTGCCGTACGACCGCCACCACTGGCCGTCGGAGTCGCGCGACTCGTACTGGAAACGGACGGCGATGCGGTTGCCGTCGAAGGCCCAGAGGTCCTTGCGCAGGGCGTACTCGTGCTCGCGCGCCCATTTCGCGGTCAGGAGCTCCACGATCTGGGCGCGGCCGGTCACGAAGGTGTCGCGGTTGCGCCAGACCGAGTCCTCGGAGTAGGCGAGCGAGACCTTGTGGGGATCGCGGGTGTTCCAGGCGTCCTCGGCGGCCTGGACCTTCTGGGCCGCGGTCTCGCGGGTGAAGGGGGGCAGGGGCGGGCGGTCGGTCATGGGGAGTCCTCGCTCTCGAGCTGCTCACAGCGGAGAGAACGTGCGTTCTCGCTCGCCACTGCTAACGTAGAGAACGACCGTTCTCGAGTCAAGGAGCCCAAGGAGTCCTCCCTCATGACCAGCGCAGCCGCCGCCCGGGAACAGGCCCTTGCCGCTCGGGAGCAGGCCATCGCCGTCACCCGTGAGCAGGCGCTCGACGCGGCGGAGGAGCTGTTCTACGGCCGCGGTATCCAGGCCGTCGGCATGGACGACATCCGCGGTGCGTCCGGCGTCTCGCTCAAGCGGCTCTACCAGCTGTTCCCCGCCAAGGAGCAGCTCGTCGAGGCGTACCTGGAGCGGCGCGACGTCCGCTGGCGGCAGCGGCTGGCCGAGCACGTCGACCGGTACGAGGAGGCTCAGGAGCGGATTCTGGCGGTCTTCGCCTGGCTTCGGCAGTGGTTCGCGGAGCCCGGCTTCCGAGGGTGCGCCTGGATCAACTCCTACGGAGAGCTCGGCGCCACCTCGCCCCGCGTGAGCGCCCAAGTCGGCGCCCACAAAAGGGCGTTCCGGGACTATCTGGGGGGCCTCGTGGCCGACGCCGGCCTTCCGGACCCGCTCGCGGACCAGCTGTATCTGCTGGCCGAGGGCGCCATGGTCACCGCCGGTATCACGCGGAGCACCGCGCCTGCCGAGCAGGCGGCCGAGGCGGCGCGCGTGCTGGTGGAAGCCCGGCGATAGAAGCCCGGCGACAGGGCAGCCGCTCAGCCCACCCCGGCCGCTCGGGTGGCTCCGAGCAGCACTCAGACGGCGAGCGCCGTCACCGCCGCCCACGCCATCCACCCCGCCCGCGTCACCGCGCGCGAAGTCGCCGCGAGCCGCAAACCCCTGGAAACCCGCCAGGTGCCCCGCCGCCGTGCCGGTGGGCAGGGCGGCGGATGCCCGCGGCGCGCGGGCCGTGGCACAGGGGACGGTCCTCCCCGCGGGAACGGTCGCGCCACGCGGCACTGGCACTGGCACTGGCGCGCCGGCGCTGGTCGACGGAAACGTGGGGCCGGCCGTCGCCCCACGCGGCCGACCCCGCATCGCCCTCGCCGTCGCCCTCGCCCTCACCCTCACGGTCGAGGGCGAGCGGATCACGGCGTACGAGGTGATCGCCGACCCCGTAGACCCGCACCGCCTCGATCTGGCGGTCCTGGAGGAGTGACCTTCAGCTCGGGGAGATCTTTCAGGTCTCGGACACGGTGATGGCGCCCACCGGGCAGGCCCGGGCCGCCTCCCGCACCATCGGGTCGCCGCCGCCGTCCTCGCGGCCTGGCAGCAGCTCGCTGAATCCGTCGTCGTCCTGGGTGAAGACGCCCGGGGCGGTGAGGGCGCACTGGCCCGCGCCGATGCAGACGTCCTTGTCGATGGAGATGTGGATGCTCATGTCCGCAGCCTCTTACCAGGTCACAGGGAGTTCCAGCATTCCCTGGATCGTGTCTCCGGGTTTGAAGGGGATGTCGTCGACCGGTGCGGCGAGCCGCAACCCGGGGAACCGGTCGAAGAGGGACAGCAGTGCGATCTCCATCTCGGCACGGGCGAGGTTCTGGCCGAGGCACTGGTGGATGCCGAAGCCGAACGCGACGTGGTGGCGGGCGGAGCGGTGCCAGTCCAGGGCATCCGGTTCGGAAAATGTGTGCCCGTCGCGGTTGATGACGGAGGTGGAGAAGATCACGCCCTCGCCGGCGTGGATCGTCCTGCCGGCCACCTCGATGTCCTCGGTGGCGACCCGCATCAGTCCGTCCGCGATGGAGAGGAAGCGCAGCAGCTCCTCGACGGCGGCGGGCATCAGGGTCGGCTCGGCCCGCAGTTCGGCCAGCTGTTCCGGATGCCTCAGCAGGGTGAACGTACCGAGCGAGATCATGTTCGCCGTCGTCTCGTGCCCGGCGACGAGCAGGATCGTCGCCAGCGCGATCACCTCCTCGCGGTCGATCGCGCCCTCGCGCAGCCGATCGTGGATGAGCTCGTCGAGCAGACCTTCGCCCGGCTCCCGCAGCTTGCGGTCGATCAAGGAGCCGAAGTACGCGTCCAGCCGGTCACGCGCCTTCTCGACGTCGGCCACGGCAGGGCCGCGCAGCAGCCTGCGGGACTGCTCTTCGAAGAAGTCGTGGTCGGCGTAGGGGACGCCGAGCAGGGCGCAGATCACCATGGAGGGCACGGGCAGCGCGAAGGCGGTCACCAGGTCGGCCGGCGGGCCCTGTTCGGCCATCCGGTCCAGGAGCCGGTCGACGGTCTCCTGGATGCGCGGGCGCAGCGAGGCGACCCGCTTGACCGTGAAGCTCGGGACGAGCATGCGGCGCTGGGTGTTGTGCTCGGGGTCGTCGAGTCCGAGCAGCGCGACACGACGATTGCGGACCGCCGCGAACCGCGCCGTGGTCGCCGGGAAGGACGGCAGGGTGCGGTCCGACGACAGGCGTGGGTCGGAGAGAAGTTCACGGGCGGTGGCGTGGCCGGTGACCACCCACACCGCGCGCCCGTCGAACAGGGAGATTCGCGACAGCGGGCGCGCCTCGCGCAGCGGGTCGTAGGCGGTCGGCGGGTGGTAGGGACACGTCCGGTCCTGGGGGAAGGCAATCGGTTCCGTGGTGGGGGGTTCTGTCGTGAGGGGTTCTGTCATCGTGACCTCGCAAGCGCTGGTTCCCTCTTGCCGATCTTCATTAGATGCCCCAGGCACCTAAACGGCCACACAAAGTTCGGCCAGATGCGCCGGACGCTCGATCTGGCCGAAGCGTGGGGGGACCGCCGCCGAGTTCCTCGGGTTTCCCATGTGTGTCGTCGCCCTGGTGGCGGCGCACATGGCTTGATCTCTTCCAGAGTAGCTCTCGGATAATTCGATTGCGTGGGCAAATCCGGTGGCCCCAGGATCTGTCCATGTCCACGATCGAAGCCTTTCTGCCGCCGACCTCCGCCGCCGCTCGTCCGGTGCGGGGCCGGCAGCAGCCCGGCCGACCGCGGAGGCCGACGCTTCCCCGGTCGTGACCGCCGCGCTGGTCGCGGGGCTGCTCGCGGGCTATGGCATCGCCCTGCCCGTCGGAGCGGTCGCGACCCTCCTCGTCTCCCTCACCGCTCGTACGTCCCTGCGGATCGGCTGCTGCGCCGCGCTGGGTGTCGCGACCGCCGACGGACTGTACGCCCTGGTCGCCGCGGTCGGCGGCAGCGCGCTCGCGGCCACGCTGCAGCCGGTTCTGCTCCCGCTGCGCTGGGCCTCGGGGCTGGTGCTGGCCGCGCTGGCGATCCGGAGCGCGGTCAGCGCGTACCGCCACTATCGCGAGGAAGGGCTCACCAGCCGTTCCGGGCGGGACCCCTCGCGCCCCGGGCACGCCTATCTGGCGCTGCTGGGGATCACCCTGCTCAACCCCACCACGGTGGTCTACTTCGCCGCGCTGGTGCTCGGCAGCCATACCGCCGAGGGCGTGAGCCCTCTGGAGCAGGGCGTGTTCGTCCTCGCCGCGTTCGCCGCGTCCGCGAGCTGGCAACTCCTGCTCGCCGGGGGCGGTGCGCTGCTCGGCCGGGCCCTGACGGGGCGCCGGGGCCGGCTGGTGACCGCGCTCGTGTCGAGCGCCGTGATCATGGCGCTGGCCGTCCGGATGCTCGTGGCGCCGCGATGAGAGCGGGCGAGACCTCCTGTCACATTTCCCCGCCGGGCTCCGTCAGTGCAGTGACGGCGCAAGAACGCCGCGAACCGATGAGGAGAACGTCATGCAGGCACGGATGAAGAACCCGGCGATGATCCTTCCTGGGGCCATGGAGTCGATCCAGGGGCTGTACAAGGCCACCTCCAAGGGCGGTGTCCCGCAGCAGACGCTGGAGCTCGTGCACCTGCGGGCGAGCCAGATCAACGGGTGCAGCGCCTGTGTCGACGCCGGTGCGCGGGGCGGCCAGAAGGCGGGCCTGACGGACGAGCGTCTGTGGTCCGTCGCGGCCTGGCGCGAGGCGCCGTTCTACTCGGACGCCGAGCGGGCGGCGCTGGCGCTGGCCGAGGAGATGACCCGGTTGAACGACCGCTCCGGCGACGCGGTCTCCGACGAGGTGTGGGACGAGGTCGCCGACCACTACGACGAGCAACAGCTCGCCGCGCTCATCCTCTGGATCGCCACGACGAACTTCTTCAACCGGCTCAACGCCACGATCAAGGAGCCGGCGGGCGCCACCTGGGGCTGAGCGCACGGTCCGAGCCGCTTTCGGGTGGGAACGCGCGGGCCACGGTCAGACCGTCCTCGTACCCGGGATGCCGTACGACGAGACCGTCCTCGACCGTCGGGTGCGGGGCGAACCGGGCGCGACAGGCGCGCCCGGTCGCCGCGGCCGTGGCGAGCACCATGGTGCGGCCGGCTTGCGTCCGCTGCCCTCGGCGGGGAGTTCGGCGATGCGCTCGGGGTCGCCGGCGGCGGTGACGGACCTGCGTACGACGCGAACTGACGGCGCGGAAGATTCGCGTCCGCGCTGGTGTTGAATCGTGCCGAGACAGGTCCGGTACGACGCGAAGATGGGACGGAAGTCATGCCTCTTGAGGGCGAGTACGAACCCAGCCCGACGCAGTGGGTGCGCGACCAGGTGGAGCTGTACGAGAGCTCCGGTGGCACCAAGGGGACGACCCTGATGGACACGGGCATGCCCGTCATCATTCTCACGACCCGCGGTGCCAAGAGCGGCAAGATCCGCAAGACGCCGCTGATGCGCGTCGAGCACGACGGCCGCTACGCGGTCGTCGCCTCGCTGGGCGGCGCCCCCAAGCACCCCGTCTGGTACTTCAACATCAAGTCCGACCCGCACGTGGAGCTCCAGGACGGCCCGGAGCGCCGCGCTTTCACGGCCCGTGAGATCACGGGCGACGAGAAGGCCCAGTGGTGGGAGCGCGCGGTCGCCGCGTATCCCCCGTACGCCGACTACCAGAAGAAGACCGACCGCGAGATCCCCGTCTTCGTGCTGGAACCGACCGACTGACCGGCGCCCACGACTGTGGCCCGTACCGGCCTGCCGGTACGGGCCACCCGCTGTGGGTCACCGGAATTTTCCGGGGTTCCGGGCGCATCACCCGTCGCCCCCTGGGCACCCGAGCCTCAGGCCCCGCCGCGCTCCCCCGTCGCGGCGGGGCTGCCTGCTGCCGCAGCGTCGCCTCGTGCGGCCTCCCGCGTGGTGCGCGCGTCGGTCACGTCGAGGAAGATCTGGGCGGCCTCCGGGAAGGTGTGGGCGAGGGAGCGCTTGATGCGGACGGCGACGTCCTCGACCTCCTCGCTGTCGAGGCCGGGGACGAGGTCGATGCGGGCGGCCACCAGCGTCGAGTCGAGTCCCAGCTGCATGGTGAGGAGCGCCTCGACGCTGTCGATCTCGGGCTGCGCCTCCAGCAGGGCACGCATCCTGAGGCTCTGCTTCTCGTCGGTGGCCTGCCCGATCAGCTGGTCGCGCGCGTCACGGCCCAGCCGGTAGGCGACGTACACCAGCAGCACACCGATGCCGAGGGAGGCGGAGGCCTCCCACACGACCTGGCCCGTGGCCATGTGGAGCGCCATGCCGGCGATCGCCAGGGTCACGCCGAGCACCGCCGTACCGTCCTCGGCGACGACCGTGCGCAGCGCGGGATCCCGCATCCCGGCCCCGCCGCCCTGCTGACGCACCTGGTGGAGCGCGCGCAGCAGGGACACACCCTCCGCCAGCAGGGCCACCGCGAGGACGACGAGCCCGACCACATAGCCGCTGAACGACTCGTCGGCACCGTTCCTGAGGGCCTCGAAGCCCTGGAAGAAGGAGAAGCAGCCGCCCATGACGAAGATGCCGACGGCCGCGAGCAGGGACCAGAAGAACCGTTCCTTGCCGTAGCCGAACGGATGCCTGCGGTCAGCGGGACGGCGGCTGCGGCGCAGCGCTGCGAGGAGGAACACCTCGTTCAAGCTGTCGGCCACGGAGTGCGCCGCCTCCGAGAGGAGGGCCGGCGAGCCCGCGATCAGGCCCCCGATCGCCTTGGCCACGGCGATCACCAGATTGGCTCCCAGGGCCACCAGTACGGTGACGCGGGTCTTGCGGTCCGACCCGCTGGGCCGGTCCGTCTCGTCGCTGCTCGCATCCGTCTCGTCGCTGCTCACACCGGCCGGTTTCCCAGGTCCGCCCTCCTCACACCGGGCAGACGGCGGGAATCGGGGGCCGCTCTTAGGGCACTCGGGTAAGGGCACACCAGGAAAGCGAGGCGTCATGAGCGAGGGCGAGGGAAACGCCACGTACGGAAAGAAGGCCTTCAAACGGTCCAAGAGCCACTTCACGGACCGCGTCACGGCGGACGGCCGCGACGGTTGGCCGGTGGACGCGGGGCGCTACCGGCTGGTCGTCAGCCGCGCCTGCCCCTGGGCGAGCCGCGCGGTGATCTCCCGGCGGCTGCTCGGCCTGGAAGACGCCCTGTCCCTGGCGATCACGGATCCGATCCAGGACGACCGCAGCTGGCGGTTCACCCTGGACCCGGACGGCCGTGACCCGGTGCTCGGCATCCGCTTCCTCGCCGAGGCGTACGAGGCGCGGGAGCCGGGCCACCCCGGCGGCGTCAGCGTGCCCGCGATCGTCGACGTGCCCAGCGGGAAGCTGGTCACCAACGACTACCAGCGGATCACGCTCGACCTGGCCACCGAGTGGACGGCCCTGCACCGGGACGGCGCCCCGGACCTCTACCCGCGCCCGCTGCGCGACGAGATCGACGAGGTGATGGAGGACGTCTACGAGGACGTCAACAACGGCGTGTACCGAGCGGGCTTCGCCGCGCACCAGGAGGAGTACACGCGGGCCTGTGCGGGCGTCTTCCGTCGTCTGGAGCTGCTGGCCGAGCGGCTCGCGGAGCAGCGCTATCTGGTCGGCGACTCGATCACCGAGGCGGACATCCGGCTGTTCACCACGCTCGTCCGCTTCGACGCCGTCTATCACGGCCACTTCAAGTGCAACCGCTGGAAGCTGACGGAGAACCAGGTGCTGTGGGCGTACGTCCGCGACCTCTACCAGACACCGGGATTCGGTGACACCGTCGACTTCGACCACATCAAGCGGCACTACTACCAGGTGCACACGGGCGTCAATCCGACCGGCATCGTGCCTCTCGGACCGGATCTGTCCGGCTGGCTGACGCCCCATCACCGCGAGCAGCTGGGCGGCCGGCCGTTCGGCGACGGGACCGCCCCGGGCCCGGTGCCCGAGGGTGAGCGGGTTCCGGCGCGCGGGCACCCCTGACCGCCGGTCAGCGGACGGCCGGGACCCACCGGGACCGGCCCCTTGACCATGCCGGACCGGACAAGCAGAGGAGACCACGTGTCCAAGAAGCAGAAGAAGCTCAAGCTCCCCCTCGCCTACAAGCCCGTCGGCTTCGTGCTGGGCTGGGCGAGCGGTTCACTCGCCGGGCTCGCCTTCCAGAAGACGTGGATGGCGATACGTCATGAGGAGGACGCGCCCGACGCCCTGGACAAGGACCGCGGCTGGGGCGAGGTGCTGATCGCCGCGGCCATCCAGGGCGCCCTCTTCGCCGTCGTGCGCAGCGCGGTGGACCGTACGGGAGCCAAGGCCATCGAGCGTTCTACGGGGGTGTGGCCGTCCTCGGACAAGGGCGGCCGGGACTGAGCGCCGGGGTCAGCCCTGCTTGGGCGCCGTCGGCGGGATGAGGCGCAGCGTGAAGGAGTGCCCGGCGGGGTCGGCGTAACCGCGCTCCTCGTACGGGCCCGACGCGTCCTTGGTGTCGAGCGGCCGTCCGCCGAGGCCGACGACCCGGCGCTCCGCCTCGTCCAGGTCGGCCACATGGAAGTCTATGTGGGCCTGGAGGGAGTTCTCCGGGCGCGGCCAGCTCGGCGGCGTCGCCATCACGTCGCGCCGGAAAGCCATCCGCATGCCGTCGGCGCCCTTGATCTCCACGCGGTTCGCGGTCGCGTCCGTCTCCTCGGCTTCGAGCAGTTCCTTGTAGAAGACGGCGAGCTTCTCGGGCTCGGCGCAGTCCAGCACCACGACGCCTGCCATGACCAGTGCCATGTGTCCTCCGTACGGGATCCGGGGCGCGGGCGGCCTTCAGCCGCCCGCTGCGTCTCCGGGTTACCCCGTCCGCCGGATTCAGTCGGCCACGAGCCACTCCCCGTCCCGCATGAGGTCGCGCCCGGCGATCTCGTTGGCCTCGCGCCAGGCCTGCACGCGCTGCGGGGTGACGCTGAAATAGAGGTAGGCGGTGGTGAGTTCACGCGGGTCGAAGCCGGTCTTCTTCGCGAAGGCGTCGCCGACTCCCGCCGGCAGCTCCGCCGGTTCCAGCGCCCGCACGGCGCCTTCCACGATGACCACGTCACGGGTCGGCCCGATGCCCAGGCGCGCCTTGCCGGTCGCCCGCAGGTTCCGGCCCGTGGGACTGGCGGCGGGGGTGGCGAGCAGCAGGGTCGTACCGTTCCAGAGGAACGACAGCGGGATCAGATACGGCGTTCCTCCGTCGTCGCCGGCCGTGGACACCCAGGCGTCTTCGTCGTTCTCCAGCCGGTCAAGGGTGTCCTGCTTGCGCTGCTTGAGAGTGCGGGCGGGTGCGGCCATGGTCGGGCGACCTCCTGGGGTACGTCGTACGGAAGCGGTCATCGTCCACAGGGTTGACGTGGGCGCGGCCCTCAGTGTGCCGGGCCGGGGGTGCTCCCGGGGGTGCTCCGCACTTACCCGTCCGCCTCGATCTCCGCGAGCCGCGCCGCCGCCGCGGTCAGCAGCATGTCGAGCGCGGCCGGATAGGCGCTGCGCCGCATGTCCACGACCAGGTGGCGGGCGGTCGCCGCGATGTGCGGGTGGGTGTCGGCGGGCAGCCGGGCGTACGTCGCCCGCCACACGCCCGCTTCCGCCTCGCGCGCGGCCCGCGGGAGGGCGACGCTCGCCGCGTCGAGGGCCGCGAAGGCCAGCGCCTGGTCGACGAAGGCGTGGTAGATCCGTACGGCCTCGGGGTCGGGGAAGCCGGCGCCGCGCAGCACGCCGATGATCGTCTCGACGGCCTCGATCTCGTGGACGCGGCCCGTGACGCGGTAGGAGCTGAGCACGGCGGCCTGCGGATGCGCGAGGGAGCCGGAGTGCACGCGCAGGCCCAGGTCACGCAGGTCCGCGCGCCAGTCGCCGGTGGGGTGCCAGGTGCGCAGCGTACGGCCGATGAGTTCGTCGGCGATGGCGAGCAGCAGGTCGTCGGTGTCGCGGAAGTAGCGGTACAGGGCGCTGGGGTCGGCACCGAGGGCGAGGCCGAGGCGGCGGACGGTGAGGGCGTCGGCGCCGTGCTCCCTGAGCAGTCGCAGCGCGGTCTCGACGATCAGCTCCTCGGAGAGCACGACACCCGTCTTGGTGGGGCGCCTGCGCCGCCGGGCGGCGGGCGGGACGACGCGGTCGTTCGTGGACGTCATGGGCTCTCCTTCCGGTGCGGGCACCTTATGTCAACGGCGTTGACCTGTTAAGGCCCCGGGCAGTTTCATTTCCGGTCATCGGGCCGGAATCAGGCCCCGGGTGCGATCGGAGCAGGCCATGACCCAGCAGCCGTACGGTGTGGATCCCCCGTCCCTGCGCAAGACCCTCGGCGTCGTCGACGGCGTCGCGATCGCCGCTTCGAGCACGGCGGCGACCACCAGCATCGGTATCGGCCTCGGGGTCACGGCCGGGGTGGTCGGGCTGCACCTGCCCGCGATCATGCTGCTGGCCTTCCTGCCGATCCTCGGGATCGCGGGCGCCTACTCCCGGCTGAACCGGGTGGAGCCGAATGCGGGCAACGGCTATGTGTGGGTGGGCCGTTCGCTCACCCCCTGGCTCGGTTTCCTGGTCGGCTGGGTGAACATCGTGGCCACGGTGGCGTTTCTCGCGTACACCACGGCGGTGACCGGTTCGGCGATGCTCCAGCTCGCCGGTGAGGCGGGGCTGCACCGGGTGGCGGGCCTCGCGCTCGACCCGGGCTCCACCGCGCAGACGACCGCGGTGGGCATCCTGGTCCTCGTCGCCGTCACGTTCACCGCGGTCACCGGCGTGAAGACCGCCGCGCGACTGCAGAGCGGGCTGCTGGTCTTCGAGTACGTCGTCCTGCTGGGCTTCTGCGGGTACGGCATCGTCACCGGGCCGCACCCCTTCAGCCTGAGCTGGTTCGACCCGTTCGCGATCCCCTCGGCGTCGGCGCTGGCGCAGGGGCTGCTGCTGTCGGTGTTCTGTTACTGGGGCTTCGAGGCGGCGTTCACCGTGAACGAGGAGGTGCGCGATCCGCGGGACGCCTCGCGGGCCGGGACCATCACGCTGGTGACGATGCTGGGTCTGTTCCTGCTCGGTTCCCTCGCCTTCCAGCGTGTGCTGTCCGAGGAGGAGTTGGCCGGGCACGGCGCCCAGGGGCTGGCGTACTTCGGCGACCGGCTGGCCTCGCAGCCGCTGGCCGCGCTCCCGCTGGTGGCTCTGATGTTCTCGGCCGTCGCCTCCCTCCAGGCCGGGGTGATCCCGACGGCGCGCGGCATGTTCGCGATGAGCCGGGACCGTACGCTCGGGCCCGTGTGGTCCAGGGTCAGCGCCCGGTACGGAACGCCGGCGGTCGGAACGCTGCTGATCGGCGCGCTGGCGACGGCCGTGGCCGCGCTCGCCCTGGTGATCCCCCGCCTCGCCGACATGATCATGGCGACGGTCAACGCGGTCGGCATCGTCGTCGCCCTGTCCTACGCGCTCACCGCCCTCGCGGCCGCCGTCCGCTTCCGTGGCCTGCTGCGCGAGGACCGGCGGCAGGGGATACGGGCCGTGGTGCTCCCCTCCTTGAGCGCGGCGGCGCTGCTCGGCCTCGGCGGCTATCTCGCCTGGTCCTTCTACACCTCGACCGACCACTTCGAAGTCAGCGCGGACAACGGGTGGTTCCTGCTGCTCACGCCCGCTTTGATGATCGTCTCCGGTTTCGTGGCCGCCGCCTGGGCGAAGTGGGTGCGCAAGTCCCCGTACTTCCGTACCGGACACGGCACCGACGCCGACGCGCCCCAACTCCTGGCCACACCCCACTAAGGAAACGGAAACATGCACGCTGATCTCCTCTTCACCGGTGGCCCGGTGCTCACCCCCGCGGGCCGCACCGCGACGGCGGTCGCCGTCACGGGCGACCGGATCACCGCCGTCGGGAACGCCGAGGTGCACGACCTGATCGGCCCCGGGACCGACGTGGTCGACCTGGCCGGACGGCTGCTCCTGCCCGGCTTCCAGGACGCGCACGTGCACCCGGTGCCGGCGGGCCTGGAACTCGGCCAGTGCGATCTGACCGGGGCGAAGACGGCCGAGGACACCCTCGCCGCCGTACGGGCGTACGCGGACGCGCATCCGGACCGGGAGTGGATCACGGGCGGCGGCTGGTCCATGGAGGCGTTCGCGGGCGGTACGCCGACCAAGGAGCTGCTGGATGCGGTCGTACCGGACCGGCCGGTGTATCTGCCCAACCGGGACCACCACGGCGCCTGGGTCAACAGTCGCGCCCTGGAACTGGCGGGCGTCACCCGGGACACGCCCGACCCGGCCGACGGGCGGTTCGAGCGGGACGCGTCGGGCGAGCCCACCGGCATGCTGCAGGAAGGGGCCATGCAGTACGTCGGCCGGATCACGCCCCCGGCCACCCCGGCGGACCGGCTCGCCGCGCTGTTGCACGCTCAACGGCATCTGCACACGCTCGGCATCACGGCTTGGCAGGACGCGCTCGTCGGAACGTTCCTCGGCATGGACGATCCGTCCGAGGCGTATCTGACGGCGGCCCGCGACGGTTCGCTGACCGCCCGTGTGGTGGGTGCACTGTGGTGGGACCGCGCACGCGGAGCCGAGCAGATTCCCGAACTCGTCGAACTGCGGGACGTGTTGAGCCACGGCCGGTTCCGGGCGACCAGCGTCAAGCTGATGCTGGACGGCGTCGCCGAGAACGGCACCGCCTCCCTCCTCGACCCCTACCTCGACAAGTGCGGCTGCGCGACGGCCAATCGGGGCACCAGCTTCATCGCCCCGGACCGACTCCCCTCGTACGTGACGGAGTTGGACGCCCTCGGCTTCCAGTGCCACTTCCACGCGCTGGGCGACCGGGCCGTACGCGACGCGCTCGACGCCGTCGAGGCGGCGCGGAAGGCGAACGGCCCGAGCGACACCAGGCCGCACCTGGCCCACCTCCAGGTCGTGCACCCCGCCGACGTGCCGCGTTTCGCGCAGCTGGGCGCCACGGCCAACATCCAGCCGCTGTGGGCCGCGCACGAGCCGCAGATGGACGAACTGACCATCCCGTTCCTCGGCGCCGAACGGGCCGCCTGGCAGTATCCGTTCGGGGCGCTGCTGCGCTCCGGGGCGCGGCTCGCGGCGGGCAGCGACTGGCCGGTCAGCAGCCCCGACCCGCTCCAGGGCATCCATGTCGCGGTGAACCGTGTGAGCCCCGACGAGCCGGGCCCGGTGTTCCTGCCCGAAGAGCGCATAGACCTGACGGCCGCGCTGACGGCGTACACCGCGGGATCGGCGTACGCCAACCACCTCGACGACACGGGGAGCGTACGGGAAGGGGCACTCGCGGATCTGGTCGTTCTTGATCGCGACCCGTTCGAGGGGCCGCCGGAGGCGATCGGCGAGACGAAGGTCGCCCTCACCTATGTGGGAGGCGAGCGCGTGCACGCGGCGGCCGACGCCTGACCGGTGCGCCGGTGCGCCGCGCACCCGACCCCACCTGCGGCGAGGCGGGTTGAGCGACGCACCGGCCATTTCACACCCGCATCACGCGTTACAGATGTCACACCATAGATCGTTTAGGCTCTGGGCAGTCTCGAAGCGCGCTTGAGTCGTCAACTAACGGCTCAGACAGAGCAGTTCGAGTCAGCGGGCGTCATCTTCGATCGCCCGCCCACAGGGTCGGGGGCCTGTGAATCGTCGCAAGAGAGGACGCGAATGCCGCAGGACGTCAGGTTCGACCTCCCCTTCACGACCCCGGTCAGCGAACACCTGGAGTACGCCCGAGAGCGCCATCTGCGCTGGGTGTGGGACAGGGGGCTGGTGCGCAGCCAGGCCGGGTTCGAGGAGTACCAGTCCTGGGACCTCCCCCAGGCGGCGGCACGGACCTACCCCCACACCTCGGCGGACGACATGGTCGTCCTGATGAACTGGTTCTCCCTGGCCTTCCTGTTCGACGACCAGTTCGACGCGGGCAGGCCCGACCGCGCGGACCGCATAGCGGAGGTCGCGCGGGAGCTGATCGTCACCCCACTGCGCCCCGCCGGGACCACTCCCCGCGTGGTGTGCCCGATCACCGTCGCCTGGGCGGAGGTCTGGGCCCATCTCTCGGATGGCATGTCCCTGACCTGGCGGACCCGGTTCGCCGCCTCCTGGGGACGTTTCCTCGTGGCCCACACCGAGGAGGTCGACCTCGCGGCCAGGGGCCTGGCGGGCACGCTCGGCCTGGAGGAGTACGCCGAGTTCCGGCGCCGCACGGTCGGCATCCACCACAGCATCGACGCCGGTGAGCGCAGCCGGGGCTTCGAGGTGCCGCCGCAGGTGCAGGCGCATCCGCTGATGGTCCGGATGCGGGATCTCGCCGCGGACACCATCGGGTTCATGAACGACATCCACTCCTTCGAGCGCGAGAAGCGTCGAGGAGACGGGCACAACCTGATCGCGGTGCTGCACCGCGAGCGCGGCCTCAGCTGGGAGGAGGCCGCCGCCGAGGCCTACCGGATGACCACGGAACGCCTCGAGGAGTACCTCGCACTCGAAGCGCGCGTCCCGGAGATGTGCGAGCAGCTCGGTCTGGGCGCCGAGCAGCGCGTCCAGGTCCGGATGGGCGTGGAGGCGATCCAGCACTGGATCAACGGCAACTACGAATGGGCCCTCACCTCGGGCCGCTACGCCGCGTCGAAGGAAGGCCCGGCCGCCACAGCGGAGTTGGCGGGCAAAGGGTCGCTGGACGATCTGCTCGCGGTGTGACGGACGGTTGCCGCCCGGCCGGGAACTCCGGCCGGGCGGCAGCGGTCCCACGGGAGGCGGTCACACCCCGTCAGCCGCACACGTTCACACCCTGGCCGTCCACACACGCTCACTCCCCCGCGGACCGCGCACGCTCACACCCCCGGGGTCCGCCACCCCCGCGGACCGCCCACGCTCGCTCCCCCGGCGGTCCGGACACGCTCACACCCCCGCGGGCTGCGCCGTGAACTCGACCGGCAGGGAGTCGAGTCGGGCCTCCCAGGTCGAGGCCGTCGAGGTGAGCTCGTCGGGCGACACGGCCAGCCGCAGGCCCGGCAGCCGGTGCAGCAGGACATCGACGGCCGTCTCGATGATGGCCTGGCCGATGTTCTGGCCGGGGCACTCGTGCGGGCCGCCGCTGAACGCGAGGTGCGACTGGTTGCCGTACACCGAGACACCGGTGTCGGGCCGGATCTCCGGATCGAGGTTGCCGGCGGTGAGGCCGAGCACCAGGAGGTCGCCCTCCTTGATGTGCAGGCCGCCCAGTTCGAGGTCGGCGGTGGCGAAACGCCCCGGGAGCACGGCGAGCGGCGGGGTGTTCCACATGACCTCCTCGACGACCGAGGAGACGTTCAGCTGACCGCTCACCAGCCCCGCCAGGCGCGAGGTGTCGGTGAGGACCAGTTGCAGCACCCGGGCGAGCAGGTTGCTCGTCGTGGTGTGCGCGGTGATCAGGACCAGGCGCAGATGGTTGAGGATCTCGTCCTCGTCGAGCTCCGCGTGGTGATCGAGCAGCCCCGAGGTGAAGTCGGAACCGGGCTCCAGGCGTTTGCGCTCGGCGAGTTCCGCGAGGATCCGCATGATGCGGTCGTTGTGGACGAGGGCGTCCTCGCCGCCCTTGATGACATGGGCACACGACACGGCCAGGTTGCGCCCCTCGCCTTCGGCGAGCCCGAAGACCCTGGTCAGGACCAGCATCGGCAGATACTCGGCGTACTCCCCGACCAGATCGGCGCTGCCCGCCTCCGCGAACGCGTCGATCTGCTTGTGCGCGAAGTGCGAGATGTGGCGGCGGATCCCGCGCCCCGCCACCGCCTGCAGATTGTCCGTGACCGCGCCGCGCAGTCTGCGGTGCGGCTCGCCGTCCTGCGACACGCAGTCGGGACGCCAGCCCAGCATCTGGATGAGCGGGGAGGCGTCGTCGACGCGTCCCTCCTTCCAGTCCCGCCAGATCCGTGAATCCCGGCTGAACTGAAGGGGGTTGTCCAGCACCCGGCGGTTCTCGCGGTAGCCCAGCACCAGCCAGGCGGGCACGTCGCCCTCGAGCAGTATCGGGGCGACGGCGCCGTGCTCCTTGCGCAGCCGGGCGTAGATGCCGTGCGGATCGATCGACGCGTCGGGGCCGTACAGCCGGGTCACGTCGTCGACGCCGCCGTGTGCGACGGGGCAGCCGCGGGGGGCGTCGGCGCCGCTCAAGGGCTGGTCGTTCATCGGGGCTCCAGGGCGACGGCAGAGCGTTCCTTGAGGTGACGTATGAGTGCGATCAGTACGTCACGGCTGGAGGCGCGGTCGCGGGCGTCACAGGCCACGACCGGGGTGTGCGGGGAGATGTCCAGGGCGTCCCGGATCTCTTCGACCGGGTGCTCCTTGGAGTCGGGGAAGACGTTCAGGGCGATGACGAAGGGAACGTTCTGCCGCTCCATCTCCTCGATGGCCCGGAAGCTGGAGGCCAGCCGCCGGGTGTCCACCAGGACCACCGCCCCGAGGGCCCCTTTGAACAGCCCGTTCCACAGGAACCAGAACCGCTCCTGGCCAGGCGTCCCGAACAGGTACAGCACCAGCTCGTCGTTGATGCCGATCTTGCCGAAGTCCAGGCTGACGGTGGTCTCCGTCTTGTCCGCCACGCCGATCAGGTTGTCGACGTCGGCACTGGCCTGGGTCAGTGTCTCCTCGGTGGTCAGCGGCTTGATGTCGCTGACCGAGCGCACCATGGTGGTCTTTCCGGTGCCGAATCCGCCGGCGATCATCACCTTCACCGAGCGGGTGCCGCCGTCCGACCCCCGGTCGGGATGGTCAAAGCCTTTGAAGTCCACTGAGTACCTCCTCAAGGAGCGCGAGGTCGGGCCCGCTGCCGGCGCCTGACGCCGGGATGGGATCACGGGCTACGACGCGGCCTGCGTCCAGCAGATCGGCCAGGAGCACCGCGAGAATGTTGAAGGGCAATCCGAGGTGGGCGCCGAGTTCGGCCACCGACAGCGGATCGCGGCAACGCCGGACGATCTCCTCGTGCTCGTGCTGCATGCCCGGTACGGCCGCGGCGCGCGAGACGATGAGGGTCGCCACGTCAAGGCTCGACGCCGAACCGCCCGGTCCGCTGCGACCACCGGTGAGGACGTAGTAGCGCTCGAGACCGGACGGGTCCGTGGGCCGGCGGGGAGCACTCATCCAGAGTGCTCCTCCAGGCGCGGAGTGGTGCCGAGGAGCTCACCCATCCTGCGGGCCAGATCCCTCATTTGGTGTCCGAGAAGGCCCTGGTCGAGGCCTTCCTTGGCCAGTACTCCGAGGTACGTCTCCACGCCGGCCCGCACCACGAACAGGTGGCCGCCGTCGACCTCGATCATCGCGAGCCGCAGCTGCCCCGCGTACTGGGGGAACTGCTCGGCGACGGGCTGGGCCAGTGCCTGCAGGCCCGCGACCACGGCGGCGAAGCGGTCCACGTCGTCGGGGTCGTCGGCGCCGTAGGAGGTGATGGCTTTGCCGTCGCTCGATGCCACGAGGGCGAAACGGATCTCCTGGATGCTCTCCGTCAGGTCGCGGAGCGCCCAGCTCACGTCGGTTCCCTGTTGCGTCATGGGGACTAGTCGCTCTCTTCAGTGCGGTGCTCGGTGGACTCGCGTCCGCCCGTCGTCTCGTGTCCGCCAGTCGTCTCGTGTCCGGCGGCCCGGTCGCGTTCCGTGCTCGTCTCGGGCGGTTCGGGCGTCTCTCGTACGACCGTCTCGCGCGGTTCGGGCCTCTCGCGTACCACCGTCGCGCGCGACTCGGAGGTCTCGTGTACGAACGTCTCGCGCGGCTCGGGCGTCTCGCGGCCGGCCGTGGCGAAGGCGGCCAGGCCGGTGAACGACGCGTCCGGCGGTACGGCGGCCACGGGCTCCTCGGTCCGTTCGACCGGCCTGGACCTGGACGGCTCGCTCCGCTTGCTCCTGCGCCGGGGCAGACCGCCGGGTGTGGTGTCCAGGATCTCGTCGGGTTCGGCGGCCGGCGGCGCGGCGACGATCTCGCGGTTCGGCGCGGCGGCGGCCGTCCGGTCGGCCGGGGCCGGAGCGGTCACCGCAGCCGGGAGCGGGCTGAAGTACTTGTGCGGGACCACGACGACCACCGAGGTGCCGAGCCAGGGCGAGTCCGCGAAGGTGACGCGGATGCCGTACCGGCGGGCAAGCGCTCCCACGACGCGCAGGCCGAGGTTGGCGTCCTCCGAAACACCGCCGAGGCCGGGGCCCGCCGCGACGCCCTCGAGCGCCTGCTCGGCCTCGCGCTTCTTCTCCTCGCTCAGGCCCTTGCCCGCGTCCTGGATCTCGACTCCGACGCCGTTGGGGACCTCCTTGCCGGAGACGATCACGGGCTCGCTGGGCGGCGAGTAGCGCGCCGCGTTGTCGAGGAGGTGGGCGAAGATCAGCGTGAGGTGGTCCACCAGACCGCCGTCGACGCCGAGTTCGGGCAGGTGGCGGACCTGTACGCGGTCGAAGTCCTTGATGCGGCCGATGCCGCCGCGGACCACGCTCAGCAGCCGCTGCGGTTCCTGCCACTGCCGTCCGGGCCGGTCCGAGCCGCCGAGCACGCCGATGCTGGCGGCGAGACAGTCGGCGGGGCCGATCTCCTGGTCCAGCTCCATCAGGCCCTGGGCCACCGCGGGCAGCCGCCCGTGTTCGCCCTGCAGCTCGTGCAGGCGTCCGCGCAGCTTGCTGGTCAGTACGTGGATACGGCTGCCGATGCTGATGACGGCCTGCTCGGCGGAGGTGGAACGGTCGAACTCCTCCTCCACGCCGATCAGCGCGGTCCGGAGGATCTTGCGCAGCGCGGCCCGCAATTCGGGTCCCGCGGCCGCCTCCTGGGCGACCTCCGCCAGGATGTCGTCGATGGCGTCACCGGCCCGCAACCGCCGGAGGGCCTCGGGCAGATTCGTGTCTCCAAGCCGCGCGACGGCGTCCCGCTGCGACACGAGCTGCTCCTGCCAGACCTGGCCCTCCTCGGTGATCCGGGACTCGAAGCCCTTGGCCTCCCCGGCGAGGCGGGCTTCGTAGGCCTGGATCTCCTCGGCGAGTCGGGCTTCGAAGGCCTGCGCCTGCTCGGCGAGTCGAGCTTCGAAGGCCTGCGCCTGTTCGGCCAGTTGGCCCTCAAGGACGGAGCGCTCGGCGCTGAACTTCCGTTCCATGCCCGCTACATGCTGCTGCCACTGTTGCGAATGCTCGGCCAGCGAGGTGCGGAACTCGCCCGCGCTGCGGCGCAGTTGACGCTGGGTGCGGACGAGAAGCCGGACGCACACGGCGCTTGCGGCGGTGGCCGCCGCCCCGGCGAACGTCGCGGGTATCTGCGTCTGGTCGGGTCCCACGACCGCGGCGGCGACGGTGCCGGCGCCTAAGGCGAGCGGCATCAGCCACCAGCCGTACCAGGCGCCAGGTGCCCGCGCCGCCGGGGGCGGAGTGGCAAGTTCCATCTGCATCCTTCGAAAGCAACACGATCGAACAGGGGGGTGTACGGGCGCTGGACGCGTCGAACACGCAGCGCGAGGCGATCGAGTGTGTTCGCGTCAACTCGCAGCGCCGCAGGGGAGCTTATCGGGTTCGCGATCAAAAGGATCAACTCCCCTCTCCTTACCCGTGAGTGTTCGGTCACTCTCCGGCAGGACGACACAAAAGCCGTCACCGCTCCCCGACGGGCCCGTGATGCCGGGGGCCGGGGCCGAGGGCCGAGGGCCGAGGGCCGAGGGCCGAGGGCCGAGGGCCGGCGACAGGTTCGGGCGGGCGGCCCGCCGTCTCACCCTCGCCAGCGCAAGCCGGTGACCCGTACGCCTCACGCCCTGCGGAGCATCCGATTACGCTGCCGCGTACGGAGGTGTCCCGCAGGTCGGTGCACCCGTCGACACGCAGCCCCGTCCCCGCCTGGATGTCCCCTCCGATGGTGGCGCACAGCAATTGCAGCGCCCGTTCGCCGCGTCGCTCACCGTGCCCGGTCAGGCGGCTGTTCTCCAGGTGCAGGGTGCCGCCGAGCGAGGCGCCGTAGAGATCGATGGGCCCGCCACCCGGCACCCGGAGATCTCGCACTTCCAGCCGGTCGTGACCCCTACCGCCGACAGGCCGGGCAGCACGCAGTCACGCATCTCCAGGGCGCCCAGCGACGCTCCGTCGAGACAAGGGGGTTCCTCGAAGCGGCAGTTGCGCAGCCGTAAGGTCCCTGCGACGACCGCTTCCGCCAGGTCGAGCCGCCCGGTGACGCGGACGTCCCTGAGCCTGAGCCGTGGCAAGTGGCCGGGTTCGGCCGGCGGTGGCGCGAGCAGCAGCCTGCGGACCGCGGACGCGCGGACCTCGCCTCCGTCCGCGTACCACTCGCCCCTGCGGAACGCTGCCCACATCCCCCGCTCGCTCCCGCTCCAACCGCCGGCGCCAGGCTGCCCGACACGTCAACTCCCCCTCCGGTAACGGAAACCGGTGGCATCGCTACCCGGGGGCGCGCGGGGCAACCTGAGGCGCCCCTTTACTTCATGGACAGCTGTCCAGCTATAGTGTACACCTGTCCATGAAATAGCGGCGCGACATCACGCCGCGCGAGGGGGCCCGCTGACGATGGAAACGGTCGCGAACGTGCTGGTGGGCCTGGTGGCCGCGCTGCACGCGTACATCCTGGTCCTGGAGATGTTCCTGTGGGAGAAGAAGCCGGGGCGGGGGCTGCACGGGTTCGGCCCGGAGCTGGCCCGGGCGACCGCGCCGCTGGCCGCGAACCAGGGGCTCTACAACGGGTTCCTGGCGGCGGGCCTGGTGTGGGGTCTGATCGCCGCGGATCCCACCGGCTTTCGCGCGCAGGTCTTCTTCCTGGTGTGTGTGGTGGTCGCGGGTGTGTACGGAGCGGTCACCGCGAACCGCCGGATCCTGTTCGCGCAGGCCCTGCCCGGCGCGCTCGCCCTCGCCGCCGTGCTCGTCGCACGGTGACGGCCGAGGACCCGCGGGCCGCCCGCACCAGGGCCAGGCTGCGGCAGGCGCTGCTGGAGGAGTGCGCGGAGCGGCCGTTGGAGGAGGTCGGCGTGGCCGCGCTGGTGCGGCGGGCCGGGGTCGCCCGGGCCACCTTCTATGTGCACTACGCCGACCTGGAGGCGCTGGCCGTCGACGCCTGCGCCGATGTCGTACGGGACGCCGTGGAGGCACTGCACGCGTGGCGCGGACGGCCCGACCCGGTGTCCGCGCCGCCCGCCCTGCTCGCGTTCTTCGCCGAACTGGCCCCGCACGCCGCGCTCTACCGTGCCCTGCTGACCCCCGGCGGCGGTGGCCCGCTCGGCCTGGTGCTGCACCGGGACCTGCGCGCCCGCAGCCTGGCCGAGCGCACCCTCGCGGGCGCGCCGGACGCCCCGCTCGTCGCCTCCGCGGTCGCCGCCACCTTCGCGGGCGTCCTCGCCGACTGGCTGCACGGCTTGTTGGAGGGCACCCCGGAGGAAGTCGCCCACCAGGTCTGGCAGTTGCTTCTCGCCCTGCACCGGAGCCGCTGACGGGTCACTTGCAGCCCAGCCCGTCCTTCACCTCGGGCCACGCCTCCACCCCGTGCGGGGTGCGGACGTACGCCTTCGACTCGTCGGGCGTCAGCCAGAGGTCCCAGTCCTGGAAGCGGTAACCGGTGTCGCGTGCGCCGACGGGCATCAGGGCGTCCGACTCGTACGCGGAGGTGAGCATCGAGCCCCCGAGCACTCCGCCGGGATCGCGCGCGTACAGCTTCCTGTTCTCGCCGCGGCCCATCGACAGGAAGTGTGCGCTCTGCCAGCCGCAGTGTGCGTCGCCGGCAGAGCTGTGCACCCGCGTGACGGGCGCGCGGTGGCCGTTCCGGTCGGTCCATATCTCGTACCAGGTCGAGTCGGTGAAGCTCGCCGGGAGTTCGGCCGGGTCGCAGGAGGCGCTGGTCTCCGGGCCCCAACCGGGGCGGTGCGGCCGGTCCTTGGCGACGACGACGGCGACCTTGGTCCTGCCGTCGACGTCGTACGAGAACAGGACGCGGCCGTCCGCCCTGCGCTCCACCCGGTAGCCGTGGTCCGGCAGCTCGGGCTGATCCATGTCGAAGTACGCCCGCAGGCCTTCCTCCGGTGTCGAGCCGCCGTCGCCCTCGCTCCACGCGTCGCCCGCTCCGCCCGAGTAGATCTCCCCGTCGCACTCCAGCGCCCGTCCGGCAGCGCCGGCCCCGGCCGTGACCGCTCGTACGCTGTCCCCTTCGGCCTCCTTGTGCGGCAGGGTCAGTGGCCCCGCATACGGTGTGGCGGGGGGAGTTCCGGTGACCACGAGGTCCGGCCGGCTCCCGTCACCGCACCCCACCGCCGTCAGGCAGGTCAACACCATCGCCGCCACGAGTCCCTTGCGCATCCCCACCCCTGTCCCCGACTGCCGCGTCCCTCCTCCGACGCACGAGCGGCACCGGGCGTTCGGCGTCTAGCGCGTCGCCTGGAACGTCCGCCGGTATGCCTGCGGTGAGACACCGATCGCCGCGTGCAGGTGCTGGCGCAGTGAGGTGCCGGTCGCGAAGCCGACCTGACCGGCGATCTGGTCCACCGACAGCTCGCTGGACTCCAGCAGATGGCGGGCCCGGGAGACCCGCTGATGGATGAGCCAGCGGCCGGGGCTCACGCCCACCTCGTCGTTGAACCGGCGGGCGAAGGTGCGCAGGCTCATCCGGGCGTGGTTCGCGAGATCGGCCAGGGTCAGCGGGTCACCGAGACGCGTCAGGGCCCATGCGCGCGTGGCGGCCGTACTCGTCGCCGAGGTCTCCGGCACGGGCTGCTCGATGTACTGGGCCTGGCCGCCGTCCCGCCACGGCGGCACGACACACCGCCGGGCCACCTTGTTGGCCAGCTCGCTGCCGTGGTCCTTGCGCAGGATGTGCAGGCAGATGTCGACCCCGGAGGCGGCACCGGCCGAGGTGAGAACCGTGTCGTCGTCGACGAACAGCACGTCGGGGTCGAGGAAGACCCGTGGGAACGTCCGCCGGAAGTCGTCGGCCAGCTGCCAGTGCGTGGTCGCCCGGCGCCCGTCCAGCAGACCGGCCGCCGCCAGGACGAAGGCGCCCGTGCAGATGGAGACGATCCGGGTGCCGGGCCGGATGAGCGCGAGCGCGGCCAGGACGTCGTCGGGGAGTTCCGCGGTGACGCTCTCCGGGGTGATGGCCGGGATCACCACCGTGTCCGCCGTGGACAGCGCCTCGGGGCCGTGGTCGACGGTGACCGAGAAATCGGCGGTGGTGCGCACCGGCCGACCGTCGACGGTGCAGGTCACCACCTCGTACCGGCCTTCCGCCGCGCCGAAGATCCGGCTGGGGATGCCCAGCTCGAAGGGGTAGACGCCGTCCAGCGCCAGGACGACCACTCGCTCCACAGCATGCATGGCACGATCTTATCGAAGGTTGGCAATCATGCCATTTTCTTGCCGGGCGGACCCCGGCAGGCTGGGACACCATGAGCACTGTGAACACCATGCGAGTCATCAGTCAGGACGTCCTCGGCGGTCCCGAGGTCCTCAAGGTAGTGGAGGTGGAGCGCCCGGCGCCGCGGCCGAACGAGATCCTGGTCCGGGTGCGCGCCGCCGGCGTCAACCCGACCGACTGGAAGCACCGCGCGACCGGCGGCTTCCTCGGCGAGCCGCCGTTCGTCCTCGGCTGGGACGTCTCCGGCGTGGTCGAGGCGACCGGCATCGGCGTCGCCCGCTTCAAGGCCGGGGACGAGGTCTTCGGCATGCTGTCCTACCCCTTCGGCCATGGCTCGCACGCCGAGTACGTCGCTGCCCCCGCCCGCGCCTTCACGCACAAGCCGTCCGGCCTCGACCACACGCAGGCGGCCGCGCTCCCGCTGGTCTCCCTGACCGCCTGGCAGGCCCTGGTCGAGACGGCGGACGTCCAGCCGGGGCAGCGGGTGCTGATCCACGCGGCGGCCGGCGGGGTCGGGCATGTGGCCGTGCAGATCGCCAAGGCGCGGGGCGCGTATGTCATCGGCACCGCGAGCGCGGGCAAGCACGACTTCCTGCGCGAGATCGGGGTGGACGAGGCGGTCGACTACCGGGAGACCGACTTCACCGAGGCCGTGAAGGACGTCGACGTGGTCCTGGACACGATCGGCGGCGAGTACTCCCTCCGCTCGCTGCGTGTGCTGCGCCCCGGCGGGGTCGTGGTCTCGATCCTGCCGGTCGGGTCGGACGACTTCTACCAGGAGGCCGAGCGGCTCGGCGTTCGGGCGGTCAGGATGCTCGTCGACGCCGACCGCGCCGGCATGCAGGCGATCGCCGATCTCGTCGAGACGGGCAAGCTGCGCCCCACGATCGCCGAGACCTTCCCGCTGGCCGAGGCCGCCAAAGCGCACGCGCTCGGCGACACCGGCCGCACCACCGGGAAGCTCGTCCTCGTCGTCGACTAGGCCGACAGGCCGACAGGCCGACCGGAACGTGAGCGCGGGCTTGATCATCCTGCCCGCGTTCATGTTCCGCCCCGCACCGCCCGCGCGATGTCCGCGAACGGACAGCGACCGGTCAGACGGACAGTGCCCGATCAAACGGCCAGTGACTGATCAGGCGGTGCGGCGGGAGCCGTCCATCCGGGACGAGTTCGACCTGCGCGGGGACGGAGGTCCGGGTCTCACCAGCGCCGAGGGTGAGGCGAAGGACAGTACGACATGGTTGCCGGGCCGACGCCGGTGACCTGCGGGCCGACGGCCTCGACGACGCCCGTACCCTCGCGGCCGAGGGCACCGCGCAGCGGGAAGAACAGACCGCCGCCGCGCACCGCACACCCACACCTCGGGGCAACTCGCCGCGCAAATCGAAGACATATGTCAATCGAACATGCTGGAATTCACTCCGTCGAGGGTAACTTGCAGAGCAGGGAACGGCTTTGCGACCGCCGGTGCCGACTGGAGGTGATGACGTCGTGGCGCACGACGACCCCGCACCGCTCACCCGGCATCTGCGCATCCACGAGGACCGTGGTCACCTCGTGCTGGAGTTCCACGGGGAGATCGACATCCTCGCGGCGCTGGAGATCACCCCGATCCTCGACTCCGCGACCGGGGGCCCGGCGCCGCAGATCGTCATCGACCTGCGGCCCGTCGAGTTCTTCGACTGCTCGGGCCTGCGGCTGCTCTACCGGGCCCGGCGCCGTGTCCTCGCCCGCGGCGGCCGGCTGCACCTCGTCTGCACCCAGCCGCTGATCCTGCGCATCCTCCGGGTGACCGGACTCAACCGCCTCCTGCCGCCCTCGGCGTCACCGGACGAGGCGCTGAGCAGGCCCGGGGCCACGTCGGGTTCCGTGTGACCGCGGGCGATTCCCGGTGCCTGCGTCCGGACCATCTGGTTCCTGCGTCCGGACCATCTGGTGCCTACGTCCGGATCATCCCGTGCCTGCTCCCGGACCGTCCGGTGGCTACGTCCGGATCTCCGATGCCTACTTCCGGATCTTCGTGACCTGCCCCGCCCCGACCGTCCTGCCGCCCTCGCGGATGGCGAACTTCAAACCCTCCTCCATGGCGATCGGCTGGATCAACTGCACCTGCATGGTGGTGTTGTCGCCCGGCATCACCATGTCCGTGCCCTTGGGGAGGGTCACGACTCCGGTCACGTCCGTCGTACGGAAATAGAACTGCGGGCGGTAGTTGTCGAAGAACGGGGTGTGCCGACCGCCCTCGTCCTTGGAGAGGATGTACGCGCGCGCCTCGAACTCCGTGTGCGGGGTCACCGACCCCGGCTTGATGACGACCTGACCGCGCTCCACGTCCTCGCGCTTCACCCCGCGCAGCAGCAGGCCGACGTTCTCCCCCGCCCGGCCCTCGTCGAGAAGTTTGCGGAACATCTCCACGCCGGTGACGGTGGTCTTCGTCTTCTGCGCGTGGATGCCGATGATCTCGACCTCGCTGTTGACCTTCAGCACCCCGCGCTCGATACGGCCGGTGACGACCGTACCGCGGCCGGTGATGGTGAAGACGTCCTCGATCGGCATCAGGAAAGGCCGGTCGACATCGCGTACGGGCTCGGGCACGAACGCGTCGATCGCCGCGAGGAGCTCGAGGACGGACGCACTCCACTTCGGGTCGCCTTCGAGAGCCCTGAGCGCGGAGACCTGTACGACGGGGACGTCGTCGCCGGGAAATTCGTACTCGGTGAGCAGTTCACGCACTTCGAGCTCGACGAGTTCCAGGATCTCCTCGTCGTCGACCATGTCCGTCTTGTTGAGCGCGACGACGATGTACGGGACACCGACCTGCCGGGCCAGCAGGACGTGTTCCTTGGTCTGCGGCATCGGACCGTCGGTCGCCGCGACGACCAGGATCGCGCCGTCCATCTGCGCGGCGCCGGTGATCATGTTCTTGATGTAGTCCGCGTGCCCCGGGCAGTCGACGTGCGCGTAGTGCCGGATCTCCGTCTGGTACTCGACATGCGCGATCGAGATCGTGATACCGCGCTGGCGCTCCTCGGGAGCCTTGTCGATCTGGTCGAAGGGCGTGTAGGGGTTCAGGTCGGGAAACCGGTCGTGCAACACCTTGGTGATGGCCGCCGTGAGCGTCGTCTTCCCGTGGTCGATATGACCGATGGTGCCGATGTTGACGTGCGGCTTGGTCCGCTGGAATTTCGCCTTCGCCACTGCAAGCCCTCCTGATCACCTGGGTGACGCCGAGCGTTGCTTCGCGGCTTTCCGGCCGAGCGCCGCACCGCCTCCGGGTGCGCGCCGGCCTCCTTCCCGGCCGAGCGAACGGCCGGGAAGTTCCGCTCCTTCCTGTCTATTCGCTCGGGGGCGCGTCGAACAGGGCGCTGACGGACTCACCGTTGTGAATGCGCCGCACGGCCTCGGCGAGCGCGGGGGCGATGGACAGGATCCGCAGCTTCTCGGTGTGCTCCTCGACCGGGACCGGCACGGTGTTCGTGCACACGATCTCCAGCACGTCGGGCTGCGAGCTGAGCCGCTTGAGCGCGCCCGCCGCGAACAGGCCGTGGGTGCAGGCCACCCGGATCGAACGCGGCCCCAACTCCCGCAGCCGTTCCAGGAGTTCGAGGACCGTGCTGCCCTTGGCGATCTCGTCGTCCAGCACGATGACGTCCCGGCCGGTGACGTCACCGATGACGGAGCTGATGCTCACCCGGTCGTCAGCGAACCGCTGCTTGGCGCCCGCGGCCACCTGGGCCCCGATGAGCCGGGCGAATGCCGCCGCCTCCTTGGCGTTGCCCAGGTCCGGCGAGACCACCGTCGTACGCGCGAGGTCGTACTGGCGGAAGTGCGCGGCCAGCTCTCGCAGGGCGTGCAGATGGTCGACCGGTACGGAGAAGAAGCCGTGCACCTGCGGGGAGTGCAGGGTCATCGCGAGGACCCGGCTCGCTCCTGCCGCCACCAGCAGATCCGCGACCAGCCGGCCGCCGAGCGAGATCCGCGGCATGTCCTTCTTGTCCGAGCGGGCGTACGAGTAGTGCGGCATGACCACGGTGATCCGCCCGGCGGAGGCGCCCCGGGCCGCGTCGCACATCATCAGCAGCTCGACGAGGTGCTCCTGCACCGGGGTGACCAGCGGCTGCACCAGGAAGACATCGCGCTCGCGGCAGTTCGCCTGGAGCTGGACCTCCAGGCAGTCGTTGGCGAACCGGCTGACGCGGGTCGGGCTGAGGGGCACACCGAGATGCGCGCAGAGCTCGGCCGCCAGCTCGGGATGGGCACTACCGCTGAACACGGCGATGTCACGCACGACCGCTCCTCGCAAGATCGAACCGGGTTGCGTCGCCGACTGGCAAGATCGACCCGGGGTGCGTGCTTCATGCTACTGCGCACCTTTCAGGCCCTCGACCCGGGGGAAATCCCGTCGCGGACGGCCGCCCGGGGCACGCCATGATGACGCGGCCGGTCGCCGCCCGGGTACCGGTCTCGAGGACTCGACCACGCATGCACACGCCCGGCATGTGCGGGACGTCGAGCTACGGCTGCGGTCGTCACCTCCGGGAGCACCGCGACCGAGACCGCCCGGTCCGCGGCGACGGGCGGCCGGTCCTCGGACACCCTGCGAGCCGGGGCTGACGCACGGCGCGGGGGGTGCTGGTGGTCGCGCCCGTCGGGCGACCGCCCGGTGCGCCGGGCCGTGCCCCGGCGCCGGAGGACCGTCCAGCAGATTCAGTACGCCGAGCAGACGCGGTGCGCCGCCTGCCTACGGCGAAGGGTGAGCGCGGCGGTGGCCATCGATGGCCGGCTTGCCGAGCCGCACCCCGATAGTCCACAACGCAACTGCCTGCCAAGGGGCTTGAGGGGTACACGGACGGTGGAAAGGAGGGCCGTCGACATGACGACGTCCATCAAGCGCATGCCCGGCTGGGCGAAGGTGGTCAGCGCCTTCGTGCTGGTACTCGTGGTGCTCTTCGCCGGGCTGCGGCTGGCCGTTCTGCCGGGACTGCGCGATGTGTTCGGCACCGAGACACACGACCGGTCGGGCCCCGCGCTCCTCAAGTCGATCCAGGACATGAGCCGTTACGACGCGGCGTCGGGCAACTTCCAGGTGGTCGTGGACCTGGAGAAGGACGCCAAGTACCTGCCCGACGCGATCCGCGGCACCCGCACGCTGTACGTGGGGGCCGGCACCGTCGACGCGTATGTCGACCTCGGCACACTCGGCGAGAAGGACGTGACGGTCAACGGCGACCGCACATCCGCCGCCCTCCATCTCCCGCACGCGGCGCTGGGCAAGCCCGCGCTCGACCCCGACCACTCGTACGCCGTCTCCAAGCAGCGGGGTCTCCTCGACCGGATCGGCGACATCTTCTCCGACAACCCCAACAACGAGCAGGCCGTCCAGAAGCTCGCGGTCAAGCACATCAGTCAGGCCGCGAAGGACAGCCGGCTCACCTCGCGCGCCGAGGCGAACACCACCGGCATGCTCGAAGGCCTGCTGCGCTCGCTCGGCTTCAAGGACGTGACGGTCACGTACGGCACCTGAGCGGTCGAGGCTCTCACGGCTTGCCGGATGGCCGTCCGCCACCGGCAGGCAGACGATGGAAGGGGGCAAGTGAAGGGAGCCGTCATGCTGGAGATCAAGACGGTCGACAAGCCGGATGAACGGCGCGATTTCCCCCGCGGCCACCTCGAAGCGGTCCACATGACCGGGCTCGACTTCGCCGTGGGAACCTTCGAACCGGGATGGCACTGGTCCGAATCGGTGGGGCCCATCGCGGGGACCAAGAGCTGCGAGATCCATCACAACGGATTCGTCGTCCAGGGACGGATGCACCTCCGCATGGACGACGGCGGCGAAGGAGAAGTCGGCCCCGGCGATGTGTTCGTGTGCCCGCCCGGGCACGACGCGTGGGTCGTCGGCGACGAGCAGGTGATCCTGTACGACTTCGCGGGACACATGGCAACCGATTACGCGAAAGCGGCGAACGCCCAGTAGCGCGGCACGGGGCGGGGCCGCCCCGTCCCCCGAAGAAGCGGAGGCGGGGCGGCCCCCGCCGCACACCCGAGGAAACCGGGGGCGCCGCGGCCCTCACCCGCGCACCCGGGGACACAGGGGCACCGCGGCCTCCACCCGCACACACGGACAAGCGGGGGCGCGACACGGACGCGGCCGGCACCCCCGCAGAAACGGGGCGACCCAGCCCCGACTCGCACGCCCGAGGAAACGGGGGCGCCGCGGCCCCCGCCCGCACACCCGAAGAAGCGAAGGCGACTGCAGCTCAGGCTTACACAACCGCTACAAGCGGGGGCGACCCGGCCCCCGCCCGCACACCCGAAGAAACGAGGGCGACTACAGCCCGGCCCACACAACCGCGCAAGCGGGGGCGACCCAGCCCCGGCCCGCACACCCGAAGAAACGAGGGCGACTACAGCCCGGCCCACACACCCGCACAAGCGGGGGCGACACAGCCCCGGCCCACTCACCCGCAGGAACGGGGGCGCGCCGCCCCCGGCCCGCACACGGCGGCGGGGCTGCCCCGCTCAGCCGGTCAGGATGCTCGGCAGCGCCAGCGCGCCCAGCAGTGTCGCGCCCGCCAGCATCCAGGCGACGTAGTCGCCGATGTGGCCGGACTGAAGGCGGCGCAGCCGCTCCGTCCAGGGCTGCTCCCCGAGCAGCCTCGGGCGGGTGGCGGCGAGCGCGGCCAGGCCCAGGGCCAAGACCGTCGAGGTCAGGCCGAGGAGCACTCCGGCGAGGGTCCAGTGGGGCGCGGTGACCGCCCCGCCGGACCCCGCCTCGCTCACGGCGTGCCCGACCACACCGGCGAAGCCGGGCGCCACACCGACGGCGAGGGACGCGGCCAGCAGCAGCGCGGGGACCGCGGTCATCGAGTCCGGCACCCGCTTCAGCCGGTGCCGGGTCTCCGGTTCCTCGGCGGAACCGGTGGTCTCGTAGGAGGACTCGCTCTCCGGCTCCGGTCCGAGGCCGAAGAACACGCGCGCGGCGACGCGCAGCACCGCGCCCGCGGTCACCGCCGACACGGCGACGAAGATCACGGTCAGCGGTCCCCCGACGGCCTCCTCCGTGACCGCCTTGCCGAGCCCCGTACCGAAGGGCGGCAGCCCGGCGAGGCCCAGGGCGCCGGCCACGAACATCACGCCGACCCCGCGCAGCCGCCGGGCGCGCCCGTGCAGCGCGTGTTCGTCGACGCTGCCGTACCGGTCGAGCAGGATGCCCGTACAGGCGAAGAGGGCGGCCTTCACACCGGCGTGCCCCAGGATGTACAGCGCGACGCCGTCGTCGGCCTCGGGCGCGAGCCATCCGATGCCGATCAGGAAGAGCCCCATGTGGGCGACCGTCGAGTAGGCGAGCAGCCTCTTCACATGCCGCTGGTACCAGCACATGACCGCGCCGACCACGGCCGTCAGCACGCCGAGGACGATCAGCGCCCGTTCCAGGTCGGCCGCCGGGATCCCGCCGGGTCCGGAGAAGACCGTCCCGTACACCCGCCAGACGCCGTACGCGCCTAGTTCGACCATCACTCCGGACAGCAGCATGCACACCGGCGTCGGCGCGACCGCGTGCGCGTCCGGCAGCCAGAAGTGGAAGGGCACCGCCGCGGCCTTGACCAGCAGCGCGGTCAGGACGAGGACGAAGGCAGCGAGGGTGAGGGCGTCGGGTCCGTCGTGCTGGTCGAGGCCCCGGCCGATCTTCACCAGGGTGAGCTCGCCGGTGCGCGCGTACAGCAGCGCGATCCCCAGCAGCATGCCGTACGCGCCGAGGGAGTTGATGACTCCGAAGGTCAGCGCGCCCTGCACGGCCTTGGCCTCCTCGACACGGTGCCCGGTCAGCGCGTATGCCACGACGCTCATCAACTCGAAGAACACGAAGGCGTTGAAGAGGTCCCCGGCGATCGCGAAGCCGCACATGCCGGCCTGGAAGAGCAGCATCAGGGCGGGGAAGGATCCCGCATGGCGGCGCGGCGGTTCCTCGAAGTAGTGCCAGGAGTACGCCAGGGCCGCCAGGGTCAGCAGCGAGGCGAGAGCGGCCATGCCGAGCGCCGGCCCGTCACCGACGAGGACGATGCCGACGCCCTCGCCCTCCTCGGGCTTCCACCCGCCCACCCATTCGACCAATGGGGGCGAGGAGTTGAGCAGCAGCACGATCGCGAGAGCGGCGGTCCCCGCGGAGACGGCACAGCCGACCGTCTCGGCGACGACGCGCGGCATTCGGCGGCCGCACGCGACGAGCAGTCCGGCCCCGAGCAGCGGTACGGCGACCAGCAGGGGCAGCAGGTGGTTCATCAGCCGCGCAGCTCCGAGAGTTCGTCGGGGTCGACGGTGCCGTGGCGTTTGGACACCTGCATGACGAGGGCGAGCAGCAGTGCGGTGACGGTGGCCCCGACGACCACGTCGGTCAGGGCGAGTGCCTGCACCACCGGGTCCACCACGGGCCGCGCGCCCGGCTTCAGGTCGGAGAAGACGGGCGCGGTGCCGCCGTCGCGATAGCCGACGGCCAGCAGCAGGACGTACGAGGCGGACTGGCAGACCGCGAGGCAGCCCACGGCGTGGATGAGGTTGCGGCTGGTGGCGATCCCGTAGCAGCCGACGAGGAAGATCCACACGGCGACGAGGTACGGCAGTACGGACATCACTTCCCGCTCTCCTTCTCAATCTCCACGGCCTGGTCCAGGAAGCGGGCGAGCAGCACGACGACCGCGCAGGCGACCTCCATGCCGATGGCCGCGTTCAGGAGGGGGACGGTCCCGCCGGAGGACAGCGTGTTGAACGTGCCGTACGGGAGCAGGGTGTTGGCGAGGAACGCGGTGCCGCCCAGCAGCCCGGCGAGGCCCGTGACGAGGTAGGCGGACGCGGCCAGCGCATCGCCCACCTCGTACAGGCCGACCGGCCGGATCCGTTCCAGGGCGCGGTAGTCGGCACCGAGATAGAGCAGGTGCAGGGCGGTGGCGGCGACGACGCCGCCCTGGAAGCCGCCGCCCGGGCTGAGCTGTCCGTGGGCGATGACGTAGAGGCCGGTGAGGAGGGCGACGGGCAGGACGATCAGCGCGTAACGGCGGACCGGGAGCGCCACGTACGCGGGTTCGGGTTTCGCGCGGCGCTCGTCGCGGGTCTGCCGCAGCAGCACGACCGTGCCGAGGACGGCGGCGAAGAGGATGCTCATCTCGCCGAGGGTGTCGAAGGCGCGCAGGTCGAAGTTGACGGAAGCGATGGTGTTGGCGGTGCGGCGGCCCAGCGACGCGCGCACCACGCGGTCCCCGTACGGGTGTGACGCGCCGCCGAAGCCCGGCAGCTTCAGGCAGGCCGCGACGAGGAGCGTCGCGAGGCCCGCGCCGCCCACGGCCAGGATCATCATCCGTACGCGCCGCGTCACCGCGCCTTGTCCTTCTTCCGCCCGCGCCGCCGGACCTTGCGGACCGAGAGCAGCAGCAGGAGCGGGGTCAGGGCGGAGCCCACGGCCAGCTGGGAGAGGCCCACGTCGGGGGCCTGGAGCACGGTGAACAGGACGGCCAGCGTCGTGCCGAGGACCGCCAGCACCAGGGCCTGGCGCTCGGGTTCGCGCACCGCGACGGCCACGGTGGCGCAGGCGGCCACCAGCAGCAGCGCGACGACGATGAGCGGGTCATCCATCGCCGCTCCCCGCGAAACCCGCGGCCAGGGCCCGCGACGCGATGAGGTTCCCGCCGATCAGCAGGGCGCCGACGACCAGCAGCTTCACCATCGCCCGGCCCGGGCCGGTGACCGCGCACAGGACGAGCACGACCACGGCACCGAACCCGGCGACCGCGTAGGTGAGCCAGGCGGACTTCGGCGGGTCCTTCTCCAGGTCGTCGGCGAGCAGTCGGGCGAAGACGAGGGTGCCGACCGGGCCCAGCAGGGCGAGAACCAGGGCGAGGTCGACGTACGACGGCCGCTGGTAGCCCTGGGCCAGGAGGAGCAGGCTCGGACAGGCCAGTGAGGTGGACAGGTTCTGTGCGACGACCCGGCGCCGCAGCGGCCCGGTGGCGACGCCCCAGACCGTTGCGCCCACTCCCCCGGCGAGGGCGGCCGTCGCCGTGACGGTCCAGCCGTTCACCGGCCGCCCACCGCCCGCCGCGCGCGCCATGCCGCGACCGCGCAGACCAGCGCGGCGGCGGCCCCGACGATCAGTTCGAGCGTGTCCACCGTGCTGATGAGAACCAGCCACAGCACCGCGAGGGCGGCCCACCAGGCCAGGACTTCGAGCGCACCCCGAAGCGCCGCACGCCGGTTCACCCGGAACGCCGTACGCCGATCCATACGCCACCTCCGGGGTCCCTCGCTCGCCACTTCGACCACCCATATCCGCATTCGGTCACGTCATCCAAGCACCGTCGAATCGCCGCGAGCGGGCGGCGCGCGAAGGGGCCGTTCCCCGGAGTGCCCTGACAGAGCGAAGGGAAACCGGGCAGTTACGGGGATCCGGCCCCGGAACCGCTTCCGGCAGCGCTGTCCGGCTCCGGACCTGCTTCCGGCAGCGGTATCCGGTCCCGGGCCTGCGCCTCGGCGCGCGTGATCGGGCGGAAGCTGGTGTGCTGGTACGGGGGGCGTCGTGGGCCGTCGTCGGTCGCCGTCGGGCGGTCCTTCCCGTTCCCCGGAGAGATCCTCATGAGCACTTATCGAGTCGCGCAGGTGGCCGCCGCCGGCGGTCCGTTCGAGATCGTCCAGCGTGAGGTGCCGCAGCCGGGCCCCCGTCACGTACGAGTGGCTGTGGACGCCTGCGGTATCTGCCACAGCGACGCCCTGTTCGTCGACGCCCTGATGCCGGGCGTTCGGTTCCCGGTGGTTCCCGGGCATGAGATCGCCGGGCACATCGAGGAGCTCGGCGAGGACATGGAGGACAGGGGCTGGCAGGTCGGCGACCGGGTGGCGGTGGGCTGGTTCGGCGGCAGCTGCGGGCACTGCACGCCCTGTCGGCAGGGCGACTTCATCGTGTGCGACAACCTGAAGGTCCCGGGATGGGCGTACGACGGCGGTTTCGCCGATTCGGTCATCGCACCCGCCGACGCCCTCGCCCGGATCCCCGACGCGCTGGCGGCGCCCGACGCGGCGCCTCTGGCCTGCGCGGGGGTGACCATGTTCAACGGGCTGCGGCGCAGCTCCGCCATGCCGGGCGATCTGATCGCCGTACTCGGCATCGGGGGCCTTGGCCACCTGGGGGTGAAGTACGCGGTCGCGATGGGCTTCGAGACCGTGGCGATCGCCCGGGGAGCCGAGAAGGCCGATTTCGCCAAGCAGCTCGGCGCGCACCACTACATCGACAGCACGGCGGACACCCCCGTCGCGGACGCGCTGCAGTCCCTCGGCGGCGCCAACGTCGTCCTGGCCACGGCCGCCAACTCCGACGCCATCACGGCGACCGTGGACGGGCTCTCCCACCGCGGCGAGCTGGTGGTCATCGGCGCGGACGCCAACCCCTTGGGGATCAGCCCGAACGAGCTGCTCCTGAAGGGAAGGATCGTCCGCGGGCACCCCGCCGGCACCGCGCAGGACGTGCAGGACACCATGGCGTTCAGCGCCCTGCACGGGATCCGGCCGATGATCGAGACCGTGCCGCTGGACCAGGCCGACGAGGCGTACCGGAAGATGATGTCCGGCGCCGCCCGCTTCCGGATGGTGCTGACCAGCGGCTGACGTGGCGCAACCGCCCTGTTCTTCCCCTTCCCCGCGCGAGGGCGGGAAGGGGAAGTCGAACTCCTCCAGCGGATCCCTAGGCAGCGGGTCCGAAGGCACACCAGCGGGGGCGTCGAGGCGGGACTGACGTGACGGAACCGGAGATCGGCGACACGCCGGAGATCGACTACACGGCGGTGTTCCGGGCTCTCCCGGGTGCGGTGGCGCTGCTGACCCGGCAGCTGCTGTACGCGGACGCCAACGACGAGTTCCTGCGCATGCTGGGCCGTACCCGTGAGCAAGTGGTCGGCCGCCCTCTGAACGACCAGGTCCCCGACCGCCCGAACGACCCCGCCGCGGCGGTCCTGCGCCACCTGGAGGCGGCCCTGAGCAAGGTGGCGGAAACCGGTGAGCGCGACGCGGCGCTCCAGCGCTACGAGATCGCGGCCCCCGACCGACCCGGGGCGTCGGACGAGCAGTACTGGAGCCTGATCAACGTCCCCGTCTTCGGTCCGGACGGGCGGGTTGCGCTGCTGCTGCACCGGGTGGAGGACGTCACCGAACTCATGCGCGCCCGCGAGGTCGCGCTGAGCCTTCAAGAGGCGATGCTGCCCGCTCCCCGCCCGGTCGGCCGCCATCGAGCGGCTGTCCGCTACCGGCCCGCCGTGGGAGCGCTGAACGTGTGCGGCGACTGGTACGAGCTGCTGGACCTGCCCGGCGGCCGCATCGCGGTCGCCATCGGCGACGTGGTCGGCAAGGGACTCACGGCGGCCTGCGTCATGGGGCAACTGCGCAGTGCGCTCAGCGCCGTGTCCCGGGTCGTCGACGGCCCCGCCCGGGCCCTGGAAGTCCTCGACCTGTACGCCCGCTCCGTCGACGGCGCCGAGAACACCACCGCGGCCGAGACGTTCATCGACTGGGAGACCCGCACCATCGCCTACAGCAGCGCCGGACACCCGCCCCCGGTCCTTCTGACGGGCGGCACGGTCGTGTTCCTGGACCAGGCGACCGACCCTCCGCTCGGCGCCCGCCCCGAAAACGGCCCCCGGCCCCAGGCCACCGCGCCCTTCACCGAGGGCGCCCTTCTCGTGCTGTACACCGACGGACTGATCGAACGCCGCGGCGAGGACATCGACACCGGTCTCGCGCGGCTCGCCGGCTCTCTGACCCGCCACCGGGCTGCCGACCCGGACACCCTCGCCGATGCCCTGCTGGCCGACCTGCTCCCGCCCGACGGCGCCACCGACGACACGGCCCTGGTCATCGTGCGCCTGTGACCGCGCCTGCCGCGCCTCCGTCACCGACGCCTACCGACTCCAGCCGACGCCTACCGACGACAGGAGAAACCCTGTCGATCAAGGTCGGCAGACGCGCTGTGCGAGGTCCTGCCAGCCCTGTGCGATCCGCTCCTCGGTCTGGGGGGTGGCTTCGGTGAGGTCGGACGCCGACAGATAGAGCAGGAGGGGACCGTCCAGGGCGGCGGTGAGCTGGACGGCGAGGACGTCGAGGTCGGCGGTGCCGAGGGGGAGCTGCCCGAGCAGCATGCGGATGTGCGTCCGGGAGAAGGGTGTCTCCGATCCGGCCGGTACGGGCTGGCTGCCGTCCAGTGCGGCGCGGGCGATCTCGCGGTGTCCCCTCAGGAAGCCGACGCGGGCCCGGCCGTAGGTTCGGCCTCCGAAGCCCTCCTGCGACGCGCACTCACCACGAAAACACCATGACAGCCACAGCGGGGTCGACATCCACAGGCGCCGACGTCGTCGCCGTCCTCGCGGTGCCCGAGGGGCCGCGCGGCCACGGTCCACCGCGTGAGCGAGGCGCGGCGCCCCGGCCCGCTGGCCTCACTCCGAGCCGTGCCGCCCGGCATCGAAGCCCGCATCAGGGGTAATTGCCCTTACTCAGAGAGCGGTTACTCAGAGAGCGGTTGACATCGGGAGGATCGCATGGTCCGTACGGCGTTGCGCATGCGTGCCGCGAAAACCGGACGTCGGACATCGCCACCCCCTCGGGAGGCGAAGGCACTTCCCCTTCCCGTCCGGCTGCTGGCCATGCTGTTCGCCTTCGCGGCCATGGTGGCCTTCGCCGCCGCGCTGGCCCGGCTGACGCTGGAGCCGTCCCCGGCGTCGGAGGCACTGGTCCACAGCAACCTCCACCCCGGTCGGTCCCTGCACGCCTATCTCTCCCAGCCCGAGCTGCGCGACGCCGTCAAACAGATCGGCGGAAACCTTCTGCTCGGCGTCCCCTTCGGCGTGCTGCTGCCCGTACTCGCCCCGAAGACCCGGGGAATCCTGCGTGTTCTCGCCATCACCGCCACGGTCATGCTGCTGGTCGAGCTGGTCCAGGGAGCGCTGATCACCGGGCGCGCCTTCGACATCGACGACGTCATCCTCAACACGGCCGGGGCCCTGGTGGGTTATCTGCTGCTGGGGCGCCGGCTCGGCCGGGTGGTGCACCCGCGCGACCGTCGCCGTAACCGACGTGGCGGCGGGGCGAAGGCCTGAGCCGCGGTCGCGACGAACCGGCTCGGCAGACCGAACAGATGGTCCGGACCAGACTCTTGACACCCCCTTAGCTCACTTCTTAAATCAAGAGGCGAAGCATGTACCCCCACCCACCCCCCACCTCGGTCGGCCCACCCGTCTCCTGGGTCGCCGTACGGAAGAGAGAGTCATGGTCTCCCCACGCCTGCTCCGAAGATGTCTCTTCGCCGCGCTGTCCGCCGTGCTCGTCGCGTCCGCCGCTGTTGGTCCCGTCCACGCGGGCCCCGCGGCGGCTGCCGCGGCCGTGACGTTCCAGGACAACTTCGACGGCGCCGCCGGTTCGGCCGTCGACTCGTCCAAGTGGCAGATCGAGACCGGCGACAACGTCAACAACCATGAGCGGCAGTACTACACGTCCGGCAACAAGAACGCGGCGCTGGACGGCCAGGGCCATCTGGTGATCACCGCCCGCAAGGAGAATCCGGCCAACTACCAGTGCTGGTACGGAACGTGCCAGTACACCTCGGCCCGGCTGAACACCTCCGGGAAGTTCACCTCGACGTACGGCCATGTCGAGGCCCGGATGAAGATTCCGCGCGGACAGGGCATGTGGCCCGCGTTCTGGATGCTCGGCAACGACATCGGGCAGGTCGGCTGGCCGAACTCCGGTGAGATAGACGTCATGGAGAACGTCGGCTACGAGCCGTCGACCGTGCACGGCACGATCCACGGTCCCGGGTACTCCGGCTCGGGCGGCATCGGCGCCGGGTACACCCTGCCGAACGGCCAGGCCTTCGCGGACGCCTTCCACACCTTCGCGGTTGACTGGGCACCCAACTCGATCAAGTGGTCCGTGGACGGCACGGTGTACCAGACGCGCACGCCCGCGGATCTGGGCGGCAACACCTGGGTGTTCAACAAGCCGTTCTTCCTGATACTCAACCTCGCGGTCGGCGGCTACTGGCCGGGCGACCCCGACGGCTCCACCTCTTTCCCGCAGCAACTCGTCGTGGACTCGGTGACGGTGTCGACCAGCGACAGCTCGGGCGGCACCGGCGCTCCGATCACGGGGCTCGCGGGCAAGTGCGTGGACGTGGCCGGGGCGAACTCCGCGAACGGCACGCCCGTACAGCTCTACGACTGCAACGGCTCCGGCGCCCAGCAGTGGACGGTCGGCTCCGACGGCACGATCCGCGCGCTGGGCAAGTGCCTCGACGTCACCGGCAACGGCACGGCGGACGGCTCGACCGTCCAGTTGTGGGACTGCACGGGCGGCCCCAATCAGAAGTGGGCGGTCAGCTCGGCCCACGACATCGTGAACCCCCAGGCCAACAAGTGCCTGGACGTCACGGGCAACAACTCGGCCAACGGCACACGGCTGCAGATCTGGACGTGCAACGGGACCACCGCCCAGAAGTGGACGGTGGGCTGAGCCGCGAGAAAACCGCTCGGGCGGGCGGACGGAGGGTCCGGCGGGATGTCCCGCCGGGCCCTCCGTGTTGGTCGGTCCGTGGCAGTCCGTGCGTGGCTGTCGGTGCCTGGCAGTCGGTCCGTGGCAGTCCGTGCACGGCTGTCGGTGCCTGGCAGTCGGTGGGCAGTCGGTGCGTGGCTCTCGGTCCTACGGTTCTCGTTCGCGACCGTCCGCCCGCGGCCCCCACCGCGGGCGGACGGAACCGGTTGGCCGGGGGCGGCCGGTCAGCAGCCCATGGCCCAGGTGTGCGAGTCGCCGCGGTCGTTGGCCACGGCGTTGTAGCCGGCCTCCTCGCCCGGGCCGAGGCAGATGGTCATGGCTCCGCCCTGCCAGGCGTCCTCATAGACCTTGACGTGGTCCTTGACGCCCGGTCCCGAGATGCCGTGGTTGGCCCAGGAGGAGTCGGTGTCGGCGATCCAGCTCTCCCACCAGCCGTCGTCCCCCGACCAGTTGGCGCGCTGACCGTCGAAGTTGGCGTTCTCCCAGACACAGAAGTTGCCGCTTGGACAGTCCGCCGCGCCGGACGGCGTGGCGAGTGCGAGACCGCCCCCGAGGGCGAGGAGGGCCGCTGCGGCGGAGGTGACGAGGCGCTTGGTGATCACGAGGAGGTACTGCCTTTCTCTGGGTTCTCCGGGACGGTCCGCTCGGCGTACAGGGCCGCCGCACGGTGCAGTGCGCGGGTGCGCAGCCGCTCATAGGTGGTCAGCTGGTCGCGCCGGTCGGCGCGGACCTGGGCCAGCAGCGCCGGCTCCAGTCGGGCGCGGAGCCCGGCGAGGCCGCTCCGGCGCGCACAGCGTGCCGAGACGGCGGGGTCGGGGCGTACGGGCCGGGTGCCGTGCGCCGGGGTGGCGCAGCGGGTCCAACGCGCGGTCGCGGCGCGGTAGTCGGGGTCACGTTTCATTCGGTGTTGGACCTCGGCCCCCAGGTTGTTCACCACGACCCGGGCACGGAACCAGCGGCCCTGGTCCCCGTACAACTCCCGCTGCGCGGCGGCCAGACAGCCGTCGGTGTGGGCGGTGACGGTGTAGCCGGTGGGCAGGGTGACGGAGAGTTCGGGACGGCCGCGGCCGAAGAGGGCGGCTTGGAGCCGACGGTCCGCCTCGGCCGAGGCGGACCGCTCGTCCGACGGGGGCTTGCCGGATGGGCGCTCGTCGGGTGGGCGCTCGTCGGGTGGGCGCTTTTCCGGCGGGTGCCGCAGGGTCAGGCCCTGGCGGGCCAGGCACCGCTCGACGAGCACCCGCTGGGCGGTGTCGATGAGGTCGTCCTTGCCGCGCTCGGTGGTGGGCAACGCCAGGGCGCGCCGTTCATCGGTGGTCGTCTTCGTCGCCTTCGGCGTCATGGCGCATCCGGTCAGAGCCGGCGCTCCCAGTAGGCCCAGCAGCGCCAGCACGGCCGGCGCGGTGGCGCGCAGCGCGCGGAACAGTCGCACGCCTCAGCCGATCTCGCAGCCCATCGTCGTATCGGCGACGCCGTCGAGCCGGGCGCCCCAGGGCCAGTTGTCGGCCAGGTCGTGCGCGCGGATCAGCCGGTAGTAACAGGTGCCGCGGCCCCAGTCGATCGCGTACACCGCGGTGTCGGCGTTGGAGCGGAAGGAGGCGGCCTTGTCGTGCAGGAACTCCGGCACGTCCGTGTAGCCGGGTGGGGTGTAGCACCAGGAGGTGCCGTGCTGTCCGGCGCCGGTCCAGAAGCACACGTCTCCGGCCAGTGGCGCGCCGGCGGCGGTGGCGGGGGAAGCGCCCAGGAAGGAGGTGGCGGCAGCCAGGGCGGTGGCGGCGAGGGCGGCTGCGGGCACGGCGAAGCCACGGAACATGACGACTCCCGTCGGGAAGCGGACCGCCGGGGCGGAGGCGATCACCCGGCGAGATCAACGTGCCCTGGCGGGAGCGAGCGCATACGCGGTTCCCACCGAGTGATGATCTTTGCTGAGGTGCGGGGGCATTCATCGCCGCGCAGCTCACTCCGGCGCGAAACCCGCAGGTCCGCGCGCTCCCACCGCCTTAGCCGGGCCCTCCCGAGTCGCCCCAGACCGCATCCGCACCGCAGCCGGGCAGATCCCGAATCGCCCAGGCCGCCACCACACCTCAGCCGGGCAGATCCAGAATCACCCAGGCCGCCACCGCGCCGCGCCACACAGAAGCCGAGGACTCCCGCTCCAACAGCCGGGCGCTCCTGAATCGCGCCCGGAGACCCCCGGCCTCCCCGCAGCGCACTCCCGAGTCGCCTCGCGGACATTCCCGCACCCCGGCACACCGGCCCCCGAGTCGCCGCCGGGGCTGCGCTGCTGCCGCCGAGCGGCGTCCACGCGCGGTCGGGTCCTAGGGTCGTCCTGCGCCTTTCACGCGACGCCCCCGGCCCGCGTCAGTGCGGCTTCCAGGTGAGCTTGTCGCCGCCCACCCAGCGGACCACTTCCGGGTCGTCGAGGTCGTGGACCGTGATGCCGTACGCCGCGGCGGTCTCCAGGACGTCGGTGATCGCTCTGGCCGCGCCGACCACCTCTCCGTCGATCTCCATGATGCGGAAGGGCGGCGTGCCCGGCTGTACCCCGAGCACCATGATCCGCGGGTTGGAGATGTGGGGGCTCGCGATTTCGGTCATACAGGAAGCGTAGAGCGGTTCGCTCGGGTCAGCCGGGGAGCGGTTCGAGCGCCCATGCCCCCACGGCCCTCGTGCCGCCGGACTGCCGGAATCGGTGTATTCGCCCAGGCGGGTGAGGGGGCCGGGACTCCGTCGCCGCGGGGCCGCCCGTCCGCCGTGCGGGCCGCCGACGGCTGGGCAACGCTGGAGGGAGCCGGAACGAGGAGGTGCCGATGGACCCCGTAGAGGCCCTGGACCGGATCGCGTTCCTGCTGGAGCGGGCGCTGGCCCCCACGTATCGCGTACGCGCCTTCCGCACCGCGGAGGCCGTGTTGGCCGCGCTGCCTCCCGACGAGGTGGCCGAGCGCGCCGCCAACGGGTCACTGGAGTCGCTCAAGGGCATCGGGCCCAAGACGGCGCAGGTCGTGCGGGAGGCGCTGGCCGGTGAGGTGCCCGGCTATCTGGAGAAGCTGGAACGGGAGGCCGGGGCACCGCTCGCGGAAGGGGGTGAGCGGCTGCGGGATCTGCTGCGCGGCGACTGCCATCTGCACTCCGACTGGTCGGACGGCGGCAGCCCGATCGAGGACATGGGGCGGACCGCGGCGCGGCTCGGGCATGAGTGGGCGGTGCTCACGGACCACTCGCCGCGGCTGACGGTGGCGCGCGGACTGTCGCCCGAGCGGTTGCGCGAGCAGCTGGCCGTGGTGGCGGAACTCAACGAGCGGTGGGCCCCGTTCCGGCTGCTCACCGGCATCGAGTGCGACATCCTCGACGACGGATCGCTCGACCAGGAGCCGGAGTTGCTCGACCGGTTGGACGTCGTGGTCGTGTCCGTGCACTCCAAGCTGCGCATGGACGCGAGGTCGATGACCCGCCGGATGGTCGCCGCCGTACGCAATCCGCTGGCGGACGTGCTCGGACACTGCACCGGCCGCCTGATCGGCGGGCGCGGCCGGCCCGAGTCGGCGTTCGACGCTGACGCAGTCTTCGCGGCCTGCGCGGAGTCCGGGACGGCCGTGGAGATCAACAGCCGTCCCGAGCGGCTGGACCCGCCGCGCCGGCTGCTGCGCCGGGCGGTCGACGCCGGTGTCCTGTTCTCCGTGGACACCGACGCGCACGCCCCCGGCCAGCTCGAGTGGCAGATCCTCGGCTGCGCGCGGGCCGAGGAGTGCGGGGTGCCCGCCGAGCGCGTGATCACCACGTGGACCGCGGAGGAGCTGCTGGCCTGGACGGGGAACCGGGAGACACCGGCGCGGGTGAACGGCGTCTGAGGAGGTACTAGTGCGGTGCGCGAGGCAAACACTCGCGCGGCACGCGGCACGCGGCACGCGGCACGCGGCACGCGGCACGCGGCACGAGTGCGGGTGAAACGAAAGCTCGAGACGACCGCGGGCGAAACGAGAACGCGGTACACGAGACGAGCACGGAGGGAACCAAGGCTCGACACGAGCACGGACGGAACGAGAACGCGGTACACGAGACGAGCACGGATGGAACCAAAGCTCGGCACGCGAAACGAGTGCGGATGGAACGAGAGAGTGGAGAACTCATGCAGCGGGCAGCCGTGTTCGACGTCGACGGCACCCTGGTCGACACCAATCATCTCCATGTGACCACATGGTGGGAGGCCTTCCGGCAGGCCGGTCACCAGATTCCGATGCATGACATCCACCATGCGGTGGGGCTGGGTTCCGAGGACCTGATCGCCCACCTGCTGGGCAAGGACCGGGACCCCGACGAGATCGACACACTCCGGCATGCCCACACCGCCCTCTACGGCACGTACTTCGACCGCCTTCCCGCCCTCCAGGACGCCGGGCGGCTGCTGCGGCGCCTCGACCACGACGGCTGGACCGTCGTGCTCGCCACCTCGGCCGGCGGCCCCGAACTGGGCGCGCTGCGCCGTGCGATCGGCGCCGACGACGTCATCGCGGCCACGGCGAGCGCCGACGACGTCGAGGAGGGCAAGCCCGCGCCGGATCCCGTCGCGCACGCCCTGGAGCTGGCCGGTGCCCCGCCCGAGCGCGCCGTGTTCGTCGGCGACACCGTGTGGGACATGCGCGCGGGCACCCGGGCCGGGGTGACCTGCGTCGGCCTGCTGTCCGGCGGCATCCCACGGGCCGAGCTGGAGGAGGCCGGCGCCCGCGCGATCTACCGCGACCCGGCCCATCTCCTCGCCCTGCTCCCCGACAGCCCTTTCGCAGCGGACGCGTGAGCCGGGCGGCGATCTGCCTCGCGAGAGCGAGAACGGGCCCGTCCGGCTGCCTGGCCGAATCCCCGGACGCCGTGATCGGCGGGCGGCACAATGGCGGCGACGGTCCGATGCCGCTGCGGCGGCCGCGTGCGCCCGGGCAGGTCCGGTGGGTGCGCAGAGAGGGGAAGACGTGAGTGAGAGCCAGCGCCCGTCCGGTGGATCCGCGCGGCTGAACACCGGCGTGGCGCACAACGCGCGGGTCTGGAACTACTGGATCGGCGGCAAGGACCACTACCAGGTCGACCAGGCCGTCGGTGACCAGGTCGCCTCGATGTTCCCGGTGATCAGGGACGTGGCCCGCGCGGACCGCGACTTCCTGGGCCGGGCGGTCCGTCATCTGACCGCCGAGTGCGGAGTACGGCAGTTCCTGGACATCGGCACCGGGCTGCCGACCCTGGACAACACCCACGAGATCGCCCAGCGGATCGCACCCGAGTCGCGGATCGTCTACGTCGACAACGACCCCATCGTGCTCGTCCACGCCCGCTCCCTGCTGACCAGCACGCCCGAGGGAACCACCGACTACATCGACGCCGACGTGCACCGCCCGGACAGCATCATCGAGGGCGCCACCGCGACCCTCGACCTCGACCGCCCCGTGGCGGTCATGATGCTGGGCATCCTGAACTTCGTGCTCGACACCGGGCAGGCCCAGGACATCGTGCGCCGAGTCATGGCCGCGGTGCCCTCCGGCAGCTATCTCGCCCTGACCCATCCCACCACCGACGCCGACCTGGGCGGCGAGGGCAATGTCGAGGCCATGAAGTTCTGGAACGAGAACGCGACCCCGCCGATCACCGCCCGCGGCCGTGCGGAGATCGACGCGTTCTTCGACGGTCTGGATCTCATCCCACCGGGCCTCGTCTCGTGCTCGCAGTGGCGTGCCGGGACCGCCGCTCCCGCCGCGGTTCCGCAGTTCGGCGCCCTCGCGGTCAAACCCTGAGCGGTCGGTCCGGCGGACGCGCCGATTCTGTGAGTCGCCGGTGACATACGTCACCGCACGTGCGCGGGTCCGAAGGAGTCCGAGGGAGTCCGAGGGAGTCCGAGGGAGTCCGAGGGAACATCCACCGATAGTTTCCCGTTGAATCAGACGTGGGTGCGGATGGAACAGTGTCCCCGGGCCTCATCCTCCGCCCACAGGGACGATCGTTCGGCTGAAGCCCTGTGGAGCCCTTCGCCAGGAGGCGACCGCCATCCGTGCCCACCATGGACGACCCCGGCCGCGATTCCCCCGTCCGGTCGGGGTCTTTTTCCTGCCCGAAGCCGGTCACCCGACCGGTTCCGAGTCCGCGGTCGGCTGCCCGCCCCGTGTCAGCCCGCCGCCGCCCACCCGGCCGGCGGCGTCCGCTTGACTTGGAGTCCGCTCCAATTCGTAGCGTGCGAGACATGACCACTGCACAGCACAAGATCGGTTCGGGTTTCGGTGCCCGGAGCACCGCCGACGACGTCCTTCAGGGCATCGACCTCTCCGGAAAGCTCGCGCTCGTCACGGGCGGCTACTCGGGCCTCGGCCTGGAGGCCACGCGCTCGCTCACCAAGGCGGGCGCCCGTGTCCTCGTTCCCGCACGGCGCCCGGCCGTCGCCCGGGAGGCGCTGGAGGGCGTCGACGGGGTCGAGGTGGACGAACTCGACCTCGGCGACCTGGAGAGCGTGCGCGCCTTCGCCGAGCGGTTCCTCGCCTCGGACCGCCTCCTCGACATCGTCATCGACAACGCCGGGATCATGGCCTGCCCGGAGACGCGGGTCGGCCCGGGCTGGGAGGCCCAGTTCGCGACCAACCACCTCGGCCACTACGCGCTGGTGAACCGGCTCTGGCCGGCGATCGAGCCGGGCGGTGCGCGCGTCGTCGCCGTGTCGTCCGCCGGTCACCACTTCTCCGGAATCCGCTGGGACGACGTGCACTGGCGGCACGGCTACGACAAGTGGGAGGCGTACGGTCAGGCGAAGACGGCGAACGTGCTGTTCGCCGTGCACCTCGACCGGCTCGGCCGGGACTCCGGTGTACGGGCCTTCTCCCTGCACCCCGGTGGCATCCTCACCCCGCTCCAGCGGCACCTGGCCAAGGAGGAGATGGTTGAGCGGGGCTGGATCGACGAGAACGGCGAACCGCTGAACCCCGAGGGCTTCAAGACGCCCGAACAGGGTGCGGCGACCGAGGTGTGGGCCGCGACCTCGCCCCAGCTGGCCGGCCTGGGCGGGGTGTACTGCGAGGACTGCGACATCGCCGAGCCCGCTCCCGCGGACGGCACCCGGGTCGGCGTACGCGACTACGCGATCGACCCGGGGCAGGCCGCACGTCTGTGGGAGCTGTCGGCGGAGCTGACCGGGGTGAACGCGTTCGCGTGACCTTCGCGGGACGTCAGCCGCGGGCCATGAACTCCCGCAGATCCGTGAGGAGTTGCTCGGCGTGCGTGGCGAACAGGCCGTGGCCCGCGTTCTGGTAGACCTTGAGGGTGCTGTCGGGCAGCAGCTCCGCCGCCCGACGGCCGGTCAGCTCCAGCGGTGCGGACACGTCGTGCGTGCCGTGCACGACCAGGGCCGGCAGGTCGAGCTTCGGCAGTTCGGGTGCGACGTTGAGGGCGGCCACCACGTCTCCCAGGGCCGCCCCGGCGCGCGCGGTCGCGCCGTGGCAGCGGTTGATCGCCGACAGGACGTAGGCCGGGGAGAGGTCGTTCCCGGGAAGGCCGAGGGCGAAGAACGCCTCGGCTCCGTCCGCGAAGAAGGCGGCCCGGTCCCGGCGGAAGACCGCGTTGCCGGCCTCGATGACGGCCGGGTCGACACCGCCGGGATGGTCCGCGGACCGGGCCGGCCCCGGCGCCATGCCCGCGACGAGCGCCACCCTCGCCACCCGCTCGGCGCCGTGCCGGGTCAGGCAGCGCACGATTTCCGCGGTCCCTATGGAGTGCCCCACCAGCGTGACGTCCCGCAGGTCGAGGTGGCGCAGCAGTCCGTCGACGTCGTCGGCGAGGCTGTCGAGGTCGAATCCGCCCCACACGTCGTCGGACCGGCCGTGGCCGCGCCGGTCGAAGCCGACGCACCGGTATCCCTCCGCGGCGAGCGGCAGCATCTGGAACTCCCACATCTCCGTCCCGAAGTAGGAGCTGTTGACGAACACGACCACCGGGCCCGTGGCCGGACCGTAGTCGACGAAGTGCAGCCGGGTGCCATCGACGGGGCTCTCGAAGTACGGCATGGGATCCTCCCGGAATCCGGTGACGGGGCGAGTGGTACGCCCTTCATGGTTCCGGAGCGCGGGGAGCGGGTCGATTACCTCGGACGTCATGCCGGCCGCCGAGGACCTCGTCGGCCGTCGTCACGCCGGCCGACGGAAGACCGGGCCCCTCAGTGCGGCGCCCGCTCCTCCAAGGCCGTCCGCCACGCCGGAGACCGGCCCTCGCTCACCGGTTCGGCGCGCCTGCCGCCCCGGGCGAAGAAGTCGGCGAGCGGCAGGATCGCGGCGCCGACCGTGACGGCGTCCGGACCGAGTCTGCCGAGGTCGATCGAGACACGCTCGGCGGGATAGCGCAGGGCGTACGAGGCGGCGTACCGGCGTACGGCGGGCAGGAAGCGGGTGCCGAGCTGGAGGCCCGCCCAGCCGCCGATGAGGATGCGCTCGGGCTGAAAGAGGTTGATCAGGTCGGAGAGGCCCGCGCCCAGGTACTCGGCGGTCTCCTCCAGGACGGCGAGCGCCACCGGATCCGGTTCGCCGTCGGGGGCGTCCTCGGGCGGGTAGGCGGCGGCGAGCATCGCGGTGAGCGCGGTCTCCTCGTCGGTGCCCTCCGGAGGGCGTCCGCCCTCCTCGCGCCAGCGGTCGAGGAGCGCCTCCGCGCCCGCGTAGGCCTCCAGACAGCCCAGGGCCCCGCAGCGGCAGCGACGCCCCCTGACCCGTACCGTCAGATGACCCCATTCCACGGACCGGCCGTTCTCCACCTCCTCCGTGACCAGGCAGGCGCCGACACCGGAGCCGAAGAGGACGACGACGGCGTTGCGGGCGCCGCGGCCGGCGCCGAACCACATCTCGGCCTGGCCGAGGGTGCGGGCGCCGTTGTCCGCGAAGAAGGGGACGGTGTCGGGGAGTTCGCAGGTGGAGCGGAGCAGGGATTCGAGCGGGACGGCGTCCCAGCCGATCGTCTGGCCGTGCACGACCGCGCCGAGTTCCTTGGTGCGGTCGACGATGCCGGGGACGCCGATGCCGACGCCCAGGAGCCGCTCGGGAGCGATGTCCGCCTCGCGCAGGACCTCGGCGATCCCGTCGCGGATGTGGCCGACGATGACGTCGACGTCGTACTCCTGGCGCTGCGAGGGCCGGTCGGCGTCGTAGATCTGGCGTTCCAACGGGCGCTCGGTGCGGGCGAGTTCGGTGAGGGTCAGGTCGAACAGCTCGACGCGGACGCGGGTTTCGCCGACGTCGACGCCGATCATGTGGCCGCTGCCGGGTGCGACGCGCAGCAGGGTGCGCGGGCGGCCGCCGTCGGAGTCGACGCTGCCGGCCTCCTCGACCAGTCCGTCGGCGACGAGTTCGGCGACCACGTTGCTGATGGATCCGGAACTCAGTCCGGTGGCCGGCCCCAGTTCGTAGCGGCTCATCGGCCCGTCGAAATACAACCGTTGCAGCACGGCGGTGCGATTGCCCCGCCGCAGGTCACGCACTGTCCGCCCGTTCCGCCCCGCCATGTCAGTCCCTCCCGGCCTGCCCGACCTGCAAGATACCCCTGCGCGATCCCTTGACGCGACTTTCTTCCGAGGCTTAACTCACGTCCTAAATTAAGCCATGATGGTCGTTCGGGAAGTGAACGCACTCCCGAACGGCTCTCCTCTGGAAAGGGACGCCTGAGCCATGCGCAGAATCCGAGCCGCGGCCGCCGGTGCGGTCACTGTATCCCTGCTGACCGCCGTGACCGCCTGTGGTGGCGGCTCGTCGACGGGGGGCGGGTCCAACGACTCGCCGAAGACGCTCACCTACTGGGCCTCGAACCAGGGCGCCAGCATCGAGGTCGACAAGAAGGTCCTCCAGCCCGAACTCGACAAGTTCGAGAAGGACACCGGGATCAAGGTGAAGCTGGAGGTCGTGCCCTGGTCGGATCTGCTCAACCGGATCCTCACCGCGACCACCTCGGGTCAGGGCCCCGACGTCCTCAACATAGGAAACACCTGGAGCGCCTCGCTCCAGGCCACGGGGGCGCTGCTGCCGTGGGACGCGAAGAACTTCGACAAGATCGGCGGCAAGGACCGCTTCGTCGACTCGGCGCTCGGCTCGACGGGCGCGCAGGGCAAGGACCCGGCCGCGGTGCCGCTGTACTCGATGGCCTACGCCCTCTACTACAACAAGAAGCTGTTCGCCGACGCGGGCATCTCGAAGCCGCCGGCCACCTGGGACGAGCTGATCGCCGACGGCAAGAAGCTCTCCAAGAACGGCAAGTGGGGCCTGGGCGCGGAGGGTTCGAACCCGTCGGAGAACATCCACCACACCTTCGTCTTCGCCAAGCAGCACGGCGCCGACTTCTTCACCGCCGACGGCAAGCCGGACTTCACCAACGACGGTGTCGTGTCCGCGGTGAAGCAGTACGTCGACCTGATGGCCAAGGACAAGATCATCGCCCCGGGCAACGCCGAGTACGCGCAGAACCAGTCGGTGAGCGACTTCGCCAAGGGCAAGAACGCCATGCTGCTGTGGCAGTCCGCGTCCGCCAACCTCAAGTCGCAGGGCATGAGCGAGGACGCCTACGGCATCGCCCCGGTGCCCGTGCAGTCCGGCACTCCGGGGACGGGCACCAACGTCAACTCGATGGTCGCGGGCATCAACCTGGCCGTCTTCAAGAACACCAAGAACCTCGACGGCGCCACGAAGTTCGTGAAGTTCATGACCGGCGATGCGGAGCAGAAGATCCTCAACACGGCGTACAGCTCGATCCCGCCGGTCAAGACCGCGCAGTCGGACGCCGCCTTCACCTCCCCGGCGACCGCCGTCCTCAAGGACACCCTCGCCAAGAGCGCCGCCGCGCTTCCCCAGGTCGCCGACGAGTCGCAGTTCGAGACGGCGGTCGGTACGGCGGTCAAGAACCTGTTCGCCGCCGCGGCCGACGGACGCGCGGTGACCACGGCGTCGGTGAAGGCCGAGCTCGAGAAGGCCCAGCAGCAGATGCCGAAGAAGTGAGTGCAGAGACCGTCATGACCACCACGACCGCCTCCGCCGAATCCGGCGAGCGGACGGTGCGCAAGGACTCCCCCGGGGCGGCGCGCGGCTCGCGCCGCCCCGGGCGGATCAAGCGCATCGGACTGCCCTACCTCCTGCTCCTGCCCGCCCTGGTCCTCGAACTCCTGGTCCACCTGGTGCCGATGGTGATCGGCATCGTGATGAGCTTCAAGGAGCTCACGCAGTTCTACATCCGCGACTGGGGCACCGCGCCCTGGTCCGGTTTCGACAACTACAAGGTGTCGGTGGACTTCAGCGCCCCCGTCGGCAAGGCGCTTCTCCACTCCTTCTTCGTCACCATCGGCTTCACCCTGCTGTCGGTCGGCCTGTGCTGGCTGATCGGCACGGCGGCCGCGATCTACATGCAGGACACCTTCCGCGGCCGGGGCCTGCTGCGCGCCCTGTTCCTCATCCCGTACGCCCTGCCCGTGTACGCGGCGGTCATCACCTGGGTGTTCATGTTCCAGCACGACAACGGCCTGGTGAACCACGTCCTGCACGACCAGCTGCACCTCACCGACAAGCAGTCCTTCTGGCTGATCGGCGACAACAGCTTCTACGCGCTGCTCACGGTCTCCGTGTGGAAGGGCTGGCCGTTCGCCTTCCTCATCGTCATGGCCGGGCTGCAGAACATCCCTGGCGAGCTGTACGAGGCGGCCGCCCTGGACGGGGCCGGTATGTGGCAGCGGATCCGCCGCATCACGCTGCCGTCGCTGCGGCCGGTCAACCAGGTGCTGGTGCTGGTGCTGTTCCTGTGGACGTTCAACGACTTCAACACGCCGTACGTGCTGTTCGGCAAGACGGCTCCGGAGGCCGCGGACCTCATCTCGGTCCACATCTACCAGGCGTCGTTCGTCACCTGGAACTTCGGCACCGGCTCCGCGATGTCCGTCCTGCTGCTGCTCTTCCTGCTCGTGGTGACGGGCGTCTACCTGCTGCTGACCTCCCGAGGAAGGAAGACGGCCGATGTCTAGCACCTCCACGGCGTCCCGCTTCTCCCGAGCCTCCGCGACGCCCCGCTCGCCGATGGCCCCACCGCGGTCCTTCCTCTGGTCCCGGCGGATCTTCCTCACCCTGCTCGCCGGCTTCGTCCTGGTGCCCGTCTACGTCATGGTCTCCAGCTCCCTGAAGCCGCTCGCCGACGTCACGGGGAAGTTCCGCTGGCTGCCGAGCAGCCTGACGTTCCGCCCCTACATCGACATCTGGTCGACGATCCCGCTCGCGCGGTACTTCGTGAACTCGCTGATCGTGGCGGGCGCGGCGACGGCCTGCTCGGTGGTGATCGCGGTCTTCTCCGCGTACGCCGTCAGCCGCTACAACTTCCGCGGCAAGCGCGTCTTCACGGTCACCGTGCTGTCGACGCAGATGTTCCCGGGCATCCTCTTCCTGCTGCCGCTCTTCCTCCTGTACGTCAACATCGGCAACGCCACCGGCATCGCCCTGTTCGGCTCGCGCGGCGGGCTGATCCTGACGTATCTCACCTTCTCGCTGCCGTTCTCGATCTGGATGCTGATCGGGTACTTCGACTCGGTGCCGCGCGATCTGGACGAGGCGGCGCTGGTGGACGGCTGCGGGCCGCTCGGCGCGCTGTTCCGGGTCGTCGTGCCGGCCGCGATCCCGGGCATCGTGGCGGTCGCCGTGTACGCCTTCATGACCGCCTGGGGCGAGGTGCTGTTCGCGTCGGTGATGACCAACGACGCCACCCGCACGCTCGCCGTCGGACTCCAGGGCTACTCCACGCTCAACAACGTGTACTGGAACCAGATCATGGCCGCCTCGCTCGTCGTGAGCGTTCCCGTGGTCGCGGGCTTCCTGCTCCTCCAGCGCTATCTCGTCGCCGGGCTGACGGCCGGAGCCGTCAAGTGACCCACACCCCCCATTCCGAAGGGACTTCCGTGACCATCGACCTCGCCGCCCTCCCGCAGGACTTCCTGTGGGGCACGGCCACATCGGCGTACCAGATCGAGGGGGCCGTGGCGGAGGACGGCCGTTCGCCGTCGATCTGGGACACCTTCTCGCACACCCCCGGCAAGATCGACAACGGCGACGACGGGGACCTCGCCTGCGACCACTACCACCGCTGGCGCGAGGACATCGGGCTCATGCGGCAACTGGGCACCAACGCCTACCGGTTGTCCATCGCCTGGCCGCGCGTGGTGCCCGGCGGCGACGGCCCGGTCAACGCCAAGGGGCTCGACTTCTACGACGCGCTGATCGACGCCCTGCTGGAGGCGGGCATCACGCCGTCCGTCACCCTGTACCACTGGGACCTGCCGCAGGTGCTCCAGGACCGGGGCGGCTGGCCGGTCCGCGACACCGCGCTGCACTTCGCCTCCTACGCGGCGGCCGTCGCGGAGCGTCTCGGGGACCGCGTCCAGCACTGGACCACGCTCAACGAGCCGCTGTGCTCGGCCTGGATCGGCCATCTGGAAGGCCGGATGGCTCCGGGCTGGACGGACCTCACGGCCGCGGTGCGCACCTCGTACCACCTGCTCCTGGGCCATGGCCTGGCCACTCAGGCGATCCGCGCGGCGGTGCCCGGCGCCCAGGTCGGCATCGTCAACAACCTGTCCGCCATCGAGGCCGCCACCGACCGGCCCGAGGACGTCGCGGCGGCCCGCCGGCTGGACGGGCACACCAACCGCTGGTGGCTCGACCCGGTGCACGGCCGCGGCTTCCCCGCGGACATGCGCGAGGTGTACGGAGTCGAACTCCCGGAGCTCCCCGGCGACTTGGAGACGATCGCCGAACCGCTGGACTGGCTGGGCCTCAACTACTACTTCCCGTCCACGGTCGCCGACGACCCCACCGGACCGGCCCCGCACGTGCGCACGGTGCGCCGTCTCGGCGTGCCCCGCACCGGAATGGACTGGGAGGTCGAGGCCGCCGGCATCGAGCGCCTGCTGCTCCGCCTGACGGAGGACTACGGCGCCCGCAAGCTGTACGTCACGGAGAACGGCTCGGCCTATCCCGATGTCGTGCGCCCCGACGGGACGGTCGACGACCCCGAGCGTACGCAGTACCTGGAGCAGCACCTCGCGGCGTGCGTGTCGGCGGTCCGCAAGGGCGTCCCGCTGGCCGGCTACTTCGCCTGGTCCCTGCTCGACAACTTCGAGTGGGCGTACGGCTACGACAAGCGGTTCGGGCTCGTGCACGTCGACTACAAGACGCAGAAGCGCACGATCAAGGGGAGTGGGCACCGGTACGCGGACATCATCCGTGCGCATGGCGGGAGGGGGCGCAGCGCGGCCTGAGCGCGGCCGCGGCACGGCCTGGGCGAGTGCGCCGAGGACAGCGAACCGTTCGGGGCGACCGCCTCGCCTGTGGGCCCACTTTGCCGGGTGGGCCCACAGGCCTGTGCTCCGCCGGGTGGGCCCACAGGCCTGTGCTCCGCCGGCTCCTGCTCAGCCGGCGGCGTACACGTCCTCCACGTAACGCCCCGACGCGATCAGGTCGTCGAGCCACCGCTCGGAGTCACCGCCCGGGGTGCGGTCCGCGTGGAGGGTGCGGAAGGCTTCGCGGACGCCGGGTGCCATCCGGGAGCCGTCGCCGCAGACGTAGACGCGGGCTCCCGCGTTCAGCAGCTCCCAGACCTCGTCCCCCTCGGCGGCGATCCGGTGCTGGACGAAGGCGGCACCCTCTACGGGGGCCGCGCTGAAGGCCGGGCGCAGGGAGACGGCCCCGGCCGCCTCGGCCGCGCGGAGTTCGTCGGCGTGCAGGAAGTCCGCGTCCGGGGCGTCACAGCCGAAGTAGCACACGGCGGGGGCGAGTTGGCCTCCCCCGGCCAGCGCCGCGCTGCGGTCGGCGATGGCTCCGCGGAACGGGGCGAGTCCCGTACCGGCCGCGACCATGACGACCGGAGCGGTGCCGTCGAGCCGGAAGGCCTCCCGGCAGGGCTGGACGCGGGCGAGGACCGTGTCGCCGGGCTTGACCGCGTTCAGGTAGCCGGAGCCGACTCCGGTGTACGTCCCGTCGCCGGAGCGGGCCGGGGCTTCCAGCAGCGAGACCATCAGGTCGACGTGGGCCGGGTCGACCGCCGGTGACGAGGAGACCGAGTAGTGGCGCGGTCGCAGCGGAGCGAGGAGGCCGAGCAGGGTCGGCCAGTCCAGTGCGCCGCGCAGCGCGGGGTACGCCTCGATCACCTCGACCAGAGTCCGCGAGTCGTCCGTGCGGGCCGCGAGGGCCGCGCGCTCCGGCGGGCACGGGTTGGCGGCCGCCAGGGTCGCGAGCTGGCCAGCGGTGACCCTTTCCTGCAACTCGACGTGATATGTGAGGAGTTGACGCACCGTCAAGGGACGGTCGACCGCGATCGCGTCCCGGCGCGGTCGGGCGGCCCGGATGTCCAGGACCGTGTCGAGGTCGACGCCGAGCGCGCCGGCGGCCCGCTCGACGAGGGCCGGGTCATGGACGGGGAGCACGGTGAGGTGATCGCCGGTGCGGTAGGTCGTGCCGTCCGGGAGCGCCAGACGGACGAACCGCTTCGTGCGCGGATGCCCGGGCGCGGTGAGGTCGTACGCCTCGGTGACGGTCATGGGGGTCAGATCGTGCCGCCCGGCGAGGGCGTCGAGCGGGCCGCCGCTCAGCGCCCGGACCTCGTACGCCGCCGTGGGCTCGTCGGTGTCCGTGGCGTCGGGGTCGCCGTACCGCTCCAGCAGGGCGGTGCGCAGCCGGGCCGTGAAGGCGCGGACCGTGCCGCCGAGGTCGCCCGACGCGTCGGCCGCCGTACGCTCCAGGAACCGGGTGCCGCCCAGCTCCGCGAGGCGCTCGTCGATACGGGTCGGGAAGTGCTGGTAGGTGGCGGCCCAGTTGCGGTCGCCGACGCCCAGGACGGCGTAGGTGACGTCCTCGGCCCGAGCGGCTCCGTCGAGCCAGGCCGCGAAGGCCGTGGCGTCGTCCGTGGGCTGTCCGTTGTAGGAAGCCGCGGTGATGACGACGAGGCGGTCGGTGGGCAGCCCGTCGGCGTACGCGTCCAGGGCCGCCACCTCGCTCGCGCAGCCGAGGGCGGCGGCCTCGTCGGCGAGCGAGGCGGCGAACTCGCGGCAGGTGCCGTAGTTGCTGCCGTGCAGGAAGAGAGCACGGGTGCCGGGGCGGACACGGGCGGGCAGGGTGTCGGGGCCGGCCGCGGCCTCCGCCCGGGCCGGGACCACGCCGGGCAGCGCCGCGTGGACGCGGTCGGCGGGCGTGCGGGGCGAGAGGGTGAGCGTGAACCCCTCGGGCTTGAGGGTGAGGGTCTCCTTGACCCTGAGCCGGTAGTCGGCGTGGTCGTGCAGCCGGTAGCGGTGGACGAGCATAGCCAGCAGCATGGTCGCCTCGTGCAGCGCGAACTGCCGTCCGATGCAGGCGCGTTCACCGGTGCCGAACGGCTTGAACGCGTGCGGCGAGCGTGCGGCCTCCGCCTCCGGGGTGAAGCGGGAGGGGTCGAACAGTTCCGGGTTGTCGCCCCACACCGGCTGCCGGTGCAGCATCGGCGCGAGCACGCTCACGGTCTGCCCGGCGCGCAGCGGGATCCGGCCGCCGAGCAGGGTGTCCTCCCGGGCCTGCCGGCTGAAGACGGCGGCGGTCGGCCACAGCCGCAGCGCCTCGTTGAGCACCTGCCGGGTGTAGGTGAGCCGACCGATCTCCTCGAAGGTCGGATCCGGGTCGGCCGTGTCGCCCCACAGGGCGTCGACCTCACGCTGGACCAGCTGGAGCACGGCGGGGTGCTTGGCCAGGTAGTACAGGGCGAAGGACATCGCGCCGGACGTCGTCTCGTGGCCCGCGATCAGGAAGGTGATCACCTGGTTGCGGATGTTGGCGGTGTCGAGCGTGCTGCCGTCGGCGGGGTGCTCGGCGGTGAGCATGAGCCCGAGAAGGTCGTCGGCCTCGCTCCGGCCGGCGTCCACCCGGGCGGCGATCACCTCGTCGACGACCTGCGCGAGATAGTCGGCGTCGGTCCGGAAGGCCGCGTCAGCCGCCGCGTGGTCCGTGCCCGGCGTACGGCTCAGCCGCGTCATGCTCCACTCCAGGCAGCGGACCATGGCCTCGACGAACGGGTGCGGCCTGTCGCTCTCGAACGAGCCGAAGTCGTAGCCGAATCCGGCGAGCCCGATGGTGTCGAGCGTCATGCGCGTCATGTCGTCCGGGACGTTCACGGGCCGCCCCTCGCGGGCGCCGCGGTCCCAGGACTCGGTCAGCCGGCGCGCCACGCGCAGCATCACCGGGTGGTACGTGCGCATCGAGCCCAGCGCGAAGGCGGGCATCAGGATGTCGTGCGCCTTGGCCCAGTTGGGCTCGTCGTTGTACGCGGTGAACAGTCCGTCGGCGGCGAACTCACGGACGTTCTCCAGGGCGGGCCCGATCGCCTTGGCGAACCGGGTCTCGTCGGCCAGGTCGGTGACCAGATCGAGATCGCCGACGAACATCGCGTCCCGGCCGTGCAGCCGTCGCACGAGCACGGGCCCGTGCCGGCGCATCAGCTCCACCGCCTGCTGGAGCGGTGTGCGGCCGGGGCCGGTGGCGGAGATGTCGATCAGAGGGACGCCGTGGAGGGTGTCCGCTGTCTCGGGGTGCGGCGCAGTGGGGGGCATGGCGCGACAACCGCCTTTCACGGTACGGAAGTACTGCGCTCCAGCTTGCGCGCGCGGCCCCGCCCACCCGCGCCACCGCACTACATGATTGTGTAGGACCCGAGGACGGGTCACCCTTGCGCCGAAGACGCCGGCGTGGCAGGTGACACCGAGCAGCGGATGGCGACCGGCGGGAGACACTCCGATGGATCTGACACGGGCGGACGCCGTGGTGTGGCGCAACCGGGCCCTGCTGCTGTTCGACCGGATTCCGATGCCGGTCGCGGTGTGTGACGTGCACGGGGTGATCGGGCTGGCCAATCCCGCGATGGCGACGGAGTGGGGGCAGCCGCCGGGCCGGCTGCGCGGGCGGAACGTGCTGGATCTGTTCCGGCCGCAGGAGGCGACGCAGGTGGAGCGGATCGCCCAGGCGCTGCGGCTGCGGCATCGCTCCCGGTATCCGATCTCGGTGCGCTGGGACGCGGCGGACGGGATGCGGCGACACGGTGAGCTGATCGCGGACCCCGTCAGTGACAGCACGGAGGCGTCCACCGCTCTGCTGGTCATGCTGCGAGTGCTCGGCGAGACCCCCGGCACGGCCGAGCCGTCCCCGCCCGCCGTCGGTGCCACCGAGGCGCGCATCCTGGCGCTGCTCGCCGGGGGCGCGACCACGGCGGGGGCCGCCCGCGAGACGGGCCTGACCGTGGACGGCGTCAACTACCACCTGCGGCGTCTGTCCGAGCGCTGGGGCGCGGCGACTCGTACGGAACTGGTCGCCCGCGCCTATGCGCTCGGGGTCCTGACTCCCGGAGTGTGGCCACCCACAGCCGTGCCCGCGCCCTGAGGGGCACCGAAGCGGGCGAGGCAGTGCCAGACCTTCTTCAGGTCCTGCGGATCGTGGTGACCCGTGGCTGCCGCGCTGCCGATGATCCGGGGGTCGAGATGTCCGTCCTCGGCGATGCGGGCGCCGAGCTCGACGAACCGCGGACCACGGAAATCGGGGTGGCGGCTCAACTCCTCGACGGAGAGCCGGTATCCCGGATGCCACTCGACGGGGCACGGCAGCCGCCGGGCCGCCGCCTCCACGGGCGTGTCGCGGTAGCTCGCGTCCAGGACCAGCGCCTCCATGTCCCGTGCCAGGACGACCTGTCCGTGCACCTGCGCCTCGATGTAGTCGTCGAGGGCGTCGCGGTCGTCCGCCTCGGCCAGCGCGATCAGCGACATCCCGTCCGCGACGCCGAACTCGCAGGGCTCGGCCGCGCTGTCGGGGTAGCAGAAGGTGGCGCGGCGCAGCGCCTCGCCCGTCATCCGGAAGTGCGAGGAGCCGAACCGGGGGGACGCGCCGACCCGTTGGCGACGGAAGTTCAGGCCGCCGTACACGGGGCGCTCGTGGGCGGGCGCGGTGTCGTACGCCGTGCCGAAGATCCGGCTCTCCCAGCGCCAGCGGTCCCCGCCGGGGTGCGCGGTCAGCCCGCCGTTGCTCGTGCCGGTGACGAACTGCGAGCGGTACGTGCCGTCCTGGGCCAGCGCCTCCAGGATCGGGAGCCCGCGGGCGAGACGGTCCGGGTGGAAGTTCAGGGTCACCCGCAGCGTCGGATCCAGCGCGGGGCCCCGGGAACGCGCCGCGACATGGCGGAGGGCCCGCGCCTGCGGTGTGCGGCCGTTCCCGAAAAGCATGGGATGTCCCCCGCGAGACTCGGTGACTTCACGCAAACCTAGTGCCCCTGGGTTTGCGGGCTTCCCTCCTGTGCCCGTCCATCCCTCAGGAGAACTCCCCTATGAGATCACTCGCGAGCAGGACATCCGCAACTCATTTGTCAACTGGTGACTCCCGCGCCTCGTCGGCGCAGCTCCTGGCAGCTACTCCCCGCCCGCCGCCCTCATGGGGGCTGAGCCACGCGCTGATCGCTCCGCACGCCGCCCGCGCCGAGCACCGGGAAGCGGTCCTCGACGGTCGCATCCGTGGGTTCGGGAGAGCCCTCGCGAGCCTCAGCGGTCGGCCGAGGCCCGGCGTGCGCGGAAAGGTGCCGCCTGCAACTGGCTTGCCGGGTCGTCTCGTTCCGCGTCGTGCCGGGCGAGGACGCCGAGCAAGTCCGTGACGCTCAGGCCGGCCTCGGCCGGGTGCCGCAGGATGGTCCCCGGTTCGATGCGGTAGATGTTGGACCGCCCCCGCCGCGTGTGGGAGAGATAGCCCCCCTGCTCCAGGTCCGCGATGATCTTCTGGACCGCCCGCTCGGTGAGCCTGCAGCGCAGCGCCATGTCACGAATGCGGGTGCTGGGGTCCTCGGCGATCGCGGCCAACACGCGGGCGTGGTTGGTCAGGAACGTCCAGCCGGTGTGTGTCTCAGGTACTCCGCCCATGGCCCCAGGATATGACGTGCCATTCACGCAATCAAAAGGGTGAAACAAATTTCATGTATATCTTGACGGGTGAATGGGTCTGGGGTGAGTCTGGGAGAGGTGGAGACGATGGATGCCCTGGGAGCGGCTGCCATGTCAGAACGTGCGCTTTCCCCGCAGCTCAGGAGCGGGGACGGAGTCGTCCCCGTGCTCCGGGACGCCCCCGAGAGTGAGGATTCGGAGCCCACACTGCGGATCGAGACGTACCCGGCTGACGACCGCGTCCTGGTCGTGATCTCCGGCGACTTGGACATCGACACCGAGCAGATGCTGCAGCGCACGCTGCGCGAGGCGGTCGCCCACTCGGTCAGCGGTGTGGATCTCGATCTGACCGGCGTCGAATTCTGCGACTGCTCCGGTCTCAACGTCCTGCTGTGCATACGGCGGCGTGCCCTGGAGGACGGCAAGTCGGTCGCCCTCCGGGCCGCCGGCGCGCCGGTCATGAGGCTGCTCGACCTCACCCACACACGCTCCCTGTTCGCCTGGGCGAACGGGACCGCCCTGCACGACGATGCCGAGCAGGGCCTGCACGACGATGCCGAGCACGACGAGTACGACAACGCCGACCAGGACCTGCGGGTCGAACTCCTCCAACTGCGCCGGGCCATGCAGACCCGTCCCGTCATCGACCTGGCCCGCGGCGTGCTGATGGCCACCTTCGCGCTGAGCGCCGAAGACGCCTGGAGCGTACTGGTCACGGTCTCCCAGCGCAGCAACACCAAACTGCACCACGTGGCCCAGGACTTGCTGAACAGCGTCAACGGAGACCCGCTGCCCGAGCCGCAGCAACAGCGGCTCGCCGCGGCGGTCGCCGACCACAGCACACCTCCGAGGACACCCGTCCACGGGTGAACAGGGCTCCGACGCCCAGGGGTGAGCAGGGACCCGGTTTTCCCCGGCGGCCTCGGCGTTCCCGCTGTCCCGGCCTTCCCCGGCAGCGTCAGCGCGCCTCCACCGCGAGCACGATCTTGCCGCGGTTGTCGCGTCGCTCCAGGCGCTCGTGTGCCGCGCGGGCCTGGTCCAGCGGCAGCACCGTCTCGACCGGCACGCGGTAGGTGCCGGCCGCGACCCGCCGCGCCAGCTCCCGCAGGTCCGCCCGGGGGTCGTAGCCATGGATCTGCAGGTTGGTGAGCTGGAAGCCGAGGACGGCGGCGTTCTTGGGGTAGAAGTCGCGGGTGTCGACGGTGCTCGGCTCCAGCGCGACATTGGCGAGGGCGACCACGCGCCCACCGTGCCCGATCTGGCGCAGGCTCCGTCCGAAGGCGCGTCCGCCGACCGTGTCGAGCACGACGTCCGCACCGCGCCCCTCGGTCAGCCGCAGCACCTCGTCGACCTCCGCGCTGTCGGGGTGTGCGGAGGTGTCGACGACGGCGTGGGCGCCCAGTTCGGCGGCCCAGGCGGTCTTCTCCGGGGAACCCGCGACCGCGATGACGCGTGCACCGGCCTCGGCGGCGATCTGCACCGCCGCGCTGCCGACCCCGCTCGCGGCGGCCTTCACCACCACGGTGTCGTCCGTGGTCACCCTGGCCAGATGACGCAGGCAGTACCAGGCGGAGAGCCACGCGACGGGCAGGGCGGCGGCCTCCGTCAGATCCACGCCGTCCGGCAGGGGCGCCACCTGACCGGCCGGTACGGCGGCCAACTCGGCGTAGAAACCGGGGGCATTCACACCGTCCAGGGCCATGACCCGCTGTCCGACACTCAAGTCGCTCACCCCCTCCCCCACCGCGGCGACGACTCCGGCCGCCTCGACACCCGGAATCAGCGGCGGCCGCCCCGCCCGGTGGTACACCCCGGCACGGATCAACGCGTCCGCCCTGTTGACACCGGCCGCCGCTACCTTCACCAGCACCTGGCCGGGCGCCGCGACGGGGTCGGGCACCTCCACCGGCACCAGCACCTCGGGCCCGCCGAACTCGTCGATCCGCACCGCGCGCATTCCTGTACCCGCTCTCTCCTGGCGACGCCGAGGCACCGCTCCCACCCACCGGGGTATGACACCGGTTGAACTGGTGTCACCATGCGACACCTCATGAACCAGTGTCAAGCGCTAAGCTCGAGTCATGACCAGCCCCGCCCCCGACCCGATGGCCGCGTTCCCCTTCATCGGCGGCCGCCCCTGCCTGAACTTCGTCGCCACGCTCGGCAGGCGCCACGGCGGCACCCCGTTCGAGCGCCTCCCCGAACCCGCCGCCCTCGCCCGCTGGATCGACGAGGCGGGTCTGAGCGCGACGGGGGACGACGAGCCGGTGCGGGTCACCGAGGCCGGGCTGACGTACGCCCGCACACTGCGCGAGGCCCTCTACCGCCTCGTACGCGCCGCGATGGACGGCGACGAGCCGGACCCGGCGGATGTCACTCAGGTCAACGAAGCGGCCGCCCGTCCCGATCTGGCTCCCCAGCTGGGCGAGCCGGACGGCGGGCCCGGGACGGCCCTGCGCTGGACGGCCACCGATCCCGGCCCCGCGGCCCTGGCGACCGTGGCCCGGGATGCCGTCCTGCTGGTCACCAGCCCCCTGTCGGCCAGGGTCAAGGAGTGCGAGAACCCCGGCTGCTCCCTGCTCTTCCTGGACGACTCCCAGGCCCGCCGCCGCCGCTGGTGCTCCATGGACCGCTGCGGCAACCTCGCGAAGGTGGCCGGTTACCGGTCCCGCAGCCGCGCCGCCGCCACCCGGTGAAGGTGGATGAGGATGTCATGGCTCGGGGCGAGCGCGATGTCGTACGGGCCGTCCGGGTAGTCGGTGCCGATACTGCGGGTCGGCCGGGCCCCGTTCAGCCAGTCGCGGGCCGGTGAGGCGGCCGTGCGCAGGTCGAGCACGTAGTCGCGGTACCGCACGCGGTCCAGGGTCCGCTCGTTGGTCCCGGTGCCCGCCGGCCCCACCGTGAAGCGCCGCACCTTGTCGTCCGGGCCCGTCGCGTTGAACGAACCCCGGCCGAAGGTGAGGCCGACGCTCACATACGCCGGGCCGAGGCTGTCGCGCAGGAAGGCGCCCTGCCTCTTGGGGTAGTCGGCCGGGTCGACCGGCTCGTATCCGACATGCGCGTCGTGCGCCGAGAGCAGCACCTTGGTGCCCTGTGCCGCTCCCACCAGGCGACGTCACTCGCCATCACCGAGTCTCGGTAGCGCATACTGGCGGCGATCTGCGTCTGGTCCTCGAAGTCGAAGCCGTATCCGCGGGCCGTCTGGTCGATGGCCGTCGCGTTCTGGACGGCCCAGTCGTACGCCTCCCGGTCGGGGCCCGGAGGCTGCTGCCGCAACAGGTTCAGGGCCTCGGCCGTCCTGACCCCCATCTCCTTGCGCTCGGTGAACGGCTTGTCGAGGTACTGCTCGATGTACCTCCCCGCCCCCGCTGGAGGCCGACACCTCGCGCGCGGCGGCGAATACCCCCTCGATTGCCTTTCGGCTGATGAGAACAACCTTGGGCGCCTTGCGGACAGATACGGTCCGTATCGAAAACGTTCGGTACACCAGTGGAACGGGAACAGCACTTAGATGCGAGAGGTACGTGGTGAGTGGGCGACGTCTGTTGCCCGAATCGTCAAGCGGCACAGGGAGCCGGTGGTCGTCCAGAGTTTCCGGTCGGCGGCTGCCGCGACGATCGCGTACGTCGTGGCCGTGCATCTCAGCCCCGAGCCCGCGCCGCTCACCGCACCCCTCACCGCGCTGCTGGTCGTGCAGGTCACGCTGTACGCCACGATCACCACCAGCATCCGGCGCGTGAACTCGGTGGTGGCCGGGGTGGTCATCGCCATCGGCTTCAGCAGCCTCGTGGGTCTGACCTGGTGGAGCCTGGCCCTGATCATCCTGGCCTCGTTGGCGGTCGGGCATCTCGTACGGGTCGACGAGTTCGTGCCCGAGGTGGCGATCAGCGCCATGCTGGTCCTCGGCGTCACCAGGGTGGGCGACACCGCGTGGGCCCGGGTGGTGGAAACACTGATCGGGGCGGTCGTCGGACTGGGCTGCAACCTCCTGTTCGCGCCGCCGGTATGGGTGGAGGAGGCCGGTGAGTCCATCGAGGATCTCGCCCGCCGGATGCGGCAGTTGATGCTGCGGATCGGCGAGGAGGCCGCGGGCCGCACCCCCTTCCACCTGGCGGCCGAGCGGCTGCACGAGGCCCGCCGCCTCGACCACGACATCGTCGGGGTGGACGCGGCGTTGCGGCAGGCCGAGGACAGCCTCAAACTCAACCCTCGTGTACGCGAGGGACTGCTCTACCGGGTCGTGCTGCGTACCGGCCTCGACACGCTGGAGATCTGCACCGTGGTCCTGCGGGTCCTCGCACGGAGCCTCACCGATCTCGCCAAGGAACGCGAACCCCAGCCGCTGTTCGAACCGCAGACCGGGGCCACCGTGGAGCAGCTGCTGTCCCAGGTCGCCGATGCCATCGTCAGCTTCGCCGTCCTGGCGACCACCCATGTGAGCCAGAATGCCGAGTCGGCCGAGGAACGGCTCAGCACGGAACTCGTCACGGCGGCCGCCACCCGCGACAAGCTGGCCCAGCTCTTCCTGGAGGAGATCCAGCGGGACGCCCGCCAGTGGCACCTGCACGGAGCCGTCCTGACCGAGGTCACCCGCATCATCGACGAGCTCGACACGGAGCACCGTAGCCGCCGGCTCCTGGAGGAGCTGGACCGCGCCACCCGCGAACAGCGCGAGCGCCGACCGCGCCTCACCCGCCTGCGTCAGCAGCTGCGCGTCCCGACCCGGCTGCGTCAGCACCTGCGCATCCCGCCGCGGCTGCGCCCGAAGCGGAACCGCCCGGCCGCTTCCCGTCGTTCTATGTGAGGAAGCGCTGACGAGAAGGCGCTACGACGAGGAAGTGCGACGGCGTCGAGGAAGCACGACGCATGACGACGTCGCCGAAGCGATACGACGAGGGGGCGGGCGGATGACCGAGGGCACCGTGCGGATCGACGGGGACACACTGCGGCTGCCGGGCGGGGTGCGGGTGCGGTTCAAGCGGACCCTCCGGCTGCCCGAGACAGGCACGCACGAGCTGCCCCCGGGACTCGGCGACTTCCCCGTGCGGCGCGTCGAGGACTACGCGGACACGGTGCCCGCCGCATGGCGGGCACGTGGTGGTGTGATGCTGCCGGTGTATCTGCGCGAGGCCATGTGGCTCAGCTTCGCCGGGACGTCGGAGCCGGCCGCCCTCCAGGTCGGCGTGGGCAAGGTGTGCGCGGTCTCGGGCAAGCCGTGGAGTTCCCGGCTCACCCGCGACCCGCAGAACTATGTGGTGCTGCCGCGCCAGCCGTGGCTCGACGGCATCAACTCCGGCAAGGGGACGGTCCGCCAGTTCGTGGCGGTGCCCCTTGGCCTGGGCGCCACCGTCGAGGGCCAGGTCACCGGCGAGGAGGTGTGGGGCGGCGTCCAGCTGCAGTCCTTCTCACTCAACGACACGGAACTGACCGCGTGGCGCGAGGCCGAGCGCCGCAGGGTGGAGGCGAGCAGGGCGATGCCTCCGCCGGGCGGCGGGTACGGCGCGGCGTTCCCGATGGCCGCGCCGGCCGCGCCCGGGGCCGCCCCGGCCCCCGCGAGCGCTCCGGGAGGGGGCGCTGCCGGGGGACGTGCGCGCAGCGGCCCGGCGATGGGTCTCGGCGTCGGGGGCTCCATGCGCCAGGAGGTCTACCGGGACGACCGGCCGCTGCGTGCCTGGGCCGACGAGCCGGCCGGACGCGTGTTCGTCCATCTCGTGACGCCTCCGGAGTGGCGTCGTATCACCGGCGAGACTCCCCCGCCGTCCCCCGTCGACCGCGCGGCCTACACCCGGGCCGGGCTCCCCTGGTTCGACTACTACGACCAGGACGCCTCCGACCTGGCCCCCACGGACACGCTCGGCTCGGTGCAGCCGGTCGGCGACTGGCTCGGTGACGACCTCGAGCCCTGGCAGCAGCCCTCACCCCACCAGGTGAAACCGCTCGGGGACGCACCGGGCAAGCCGGTGGAGGACGGTGACTGGTAAGCCGGTGGAGAACGGTGACCTGCCAAGCCGATGCAGGACGGTGACCGGCAGCCCGTGCAGGACGGTGACCGGTAAGCCGGTAAGCGGGTAAGCCGGTGCAGGAAGGTGACCGGTAAGCGACGACAGCCCGTTGCACTGTGCGCAATGCCTGTTGCCGTTCTTGCACTCCACGGGTGTCGCACGCCAAGGTGGCTGTCACAGCTGAGGCAACCGACACCCGAGGTGCAGGCATGAGCAGTGGTGCAGAACCGGCACGGGGCTCGGGCGGCGGCTGGACCAGGCGACGCTTCGTGGGCGCGCTGGCAGGAGCCGCCGCCGTGACGACGGTCCCGGCACCGGCCGCTCCCACGGCGGGCCCCGCGCCGAGCCCGGCGGCACCCCGAGCGGCCGAGGCGCCCACGCCCGGAGCCTCCCCGTCCCCCTCCCCCACCTCCGCCCCCGGGCCCCGCCCGCTGTACGTCGGCACGTACACCTCGGTCGACGGCGGCGGCACCGGAATCGGCCTCGCCGGCTACGACCCCGCCACGGGCCGCATCACCGGCACCGGCACCCTCACGGGGGTCGGCGATCCGTCGTATCTCGCGCTGCATCCGAACGGCCGCACGCTGTACGCCGTCAATGAGCGGGACGACGGCGGGGTGACAGCCGTACGCATCCCGAAGAACAGCGTGCTCGGCACGCGCGGCACCGGTGGCGCGGCACCGTGCCATCTGTCCGTGCATCCGAGCGGGCGCTGGCTGCTGAGCGCCAACTACGGCTCGGGCAGCGTGGCCGTGCACCCCATCGACGCCTCGGGCGCGCTCGGCGAGCGCACTGATCTGGTCACGCACTCCAGTCCGGCACCCGGCCCCGGTCAACAGGGCCCGCACGCCCATCAGTTCATCACCAGTCCCGACGGCGGCCATGTGCTCGCCGTCGACCTGGGCACCGACACCGTCTACACCTATCGCCTGGACCAGTCCAAGGGCACGCTGACGGAGGTGTCCCAGGCGCACACCCGGCCGGGCGCGGGCCCGCGCCATCTCACGTTCCACCCCGGTGGCCGCTACGCCTATCTCGCCAACGAGGTCGACAACACCGTCGCGGTCTGCGCCTACGACCCGGCCACGGGGCGGCTCACGCCGGGCGAGGCGCAGTCCACCGGCACGGGTGCGGGCACCAGTTACCCGGCGCAGATCCTGGTGACGTCGAACGGGTCGTACGCCTATCTCGCCAACCGCGGCCACAACAGCCTGACGCGCTACGCGATCGAGGCGGACGGCGCCAGGCTGAGGCTCCTGGACACCGTGCCGGTGGGCGGCGACTTCCCGCGCCAGATCGCGTTCTCGCCGGACGAGCGGCTGCTGTTCGCGGCGAACCAGAAGTCGGGCAGCGTCAGCGTCTTCCACGTCGACGGTGGGAGCGGCGAACTCCGGCCCGCGGGCGAGCCGTTCGCCTCACCGGTCGCCGTCTGTGCGCTGCCGCTGTAGCGCGCGGGGGCAGGACACGGCGCTCGCCTGGGTGAGCAGGGCGTGCATGCGTTCCGTGAGCGCGGCGACATCGTCGGCGGGCGCGTGGAAGGGCAGGCGTACGTCGCCGTCGCCGCGGGCCCGTTCGATCCGCAGGGTGAGTCCGTGCCGGTCGACGGCGAGCGGCTGGACCCGCACCGCACCGTGCAGGCTGTCCGGCTCGACGAGCCGGGTGAGCCGCTCGACGGCGTCCGGGTGGGCGTCGGCGAGATGCGCGAGCAGCTGGGCCTCGGCCAGGGCGAGCGGGTCGGGCTCGGCGTCGGCGAATTCGTCCAGGTCGAGCACGACCGTCCCGGACGGCCGGCGCAGCACGGCACGGCTCGGCCGGAACGCGAGGTGACCGTCCTCGGGGACGAACCAGCCGGCGAGCCACAAGCGGGCGCGGATCCGGTTGCGCAGCGGGACGGGTGCGACGTCGGCGAACTCCAGGACGGCGGACGGCTCGCCGCGCGGCGCGCAGATCGCGGCCGTGAGGAGCGCGCTGTCCTCCGGTGCGCGCAGGAGCACCCGGCCGTCGGCGGCGACGGTGTGCGCGCCGACGAACTCCTCCCGGCCGCCCTCGGCGGTCACCGCGCAGGACCAGGCCGCGGCGAGAGTCGAGCGGGCGTGTTCCGCCGCGGCGGGCGCGGCCGTCCAGGTGTGACGGTCACCCATCAGTTCCTCCTTAGGTAAGGCTTGCCTAACCTATCGAAGTTCCGGGTGTACGCCAACCACGCCTCGCCATCCTGTGAGCCCCCTGTCCGGGCCACGCTCCCGCCGAACGCGACCGGGCTAAGGGGTGATCGCGCCCAGCAGTGCTCGCGCGCACAGATCGCGCACCTGCTCGCGGGTCAGCTCCGCCCCTCTGAGCCACTCCAGACACACCGCCGTGGTGAAGGCCAGCCACCCTCGGACGGCGATCCGCAGTTCGGGGCGGTCTTCCGGCGCCCAGCCGAGTTCGGGGTCCGCGGCGAGCGCCTCCAGGATCTGCCGCTCCTGCGCGGCCAGCGCCCGTTGGTAGACCTTGCGTACGGCCTGGTCGCCCGCCGCGTCGGCGCGATGGAAGGCGCGGAAGCCGTGCGCGTGCTGCTCGACGTATCCGAGGAAGGTGTCGAGGCCCGCGCCGAGCTGCTCGCGCACCGGGATTCCGGGCACGGCGGCCGTCATCCGCAGCATCCGCCGGCTCTCACGCTCGACGACGGCCGCGAAGAAGTCCCGTTTCGTCGGGAAGTAGTGGTACAGCAGACCGCGCGAGACCCCGGCGATCTCGGCGACCCGCTCGATCCACACGTCGTCGTACGGGCTCTCCGAGAACAGGCAGGCCCCGACCGACAGGAGCTGTTCCCTGCGCTCCTCGGTGCTGAGCCGGCGACGCGCGCGCTCCCCCTGCTTCCCGGACATGCCCGCACTTTACTTGACGTCGGTTCAACAAGGGGATCAGACTGCATTGCGCTATTGAACCCGCGTACAACAGACTCGACTCGCACCGGGCACAAGGGAGATGGCGTCATGGCGGAGACGACGGGAACCGCGTCGGCCAAGGGGTTCCGCAGCGCGGAGCTGGGCTGGCCCGAGCTGCACCGCATTCCGCATCCGCCGCGCCGTGTCCCGCTGATCGGCGATGTGCTGGGCGCGAGCGTCCGCTCACCCCTGCAGGACTCGATGCGCTTCGGGCGCCTGCTCGGGCCGATCTTCCGGCGCAAGGCCTTCGGCAAGGAGATCGTCTTCGTCTGGGGCGCGGAGCTCGCGGCCGAGCTGGCGGACGAGTCGCGGTTCGCGAAGCATGTGGGCCTGGGGGTCGCCAATCTGCGGCCGGTGGCCGGGGACGGCCTGTTCACGGCGTACAACCACGAGCCCAACTGGCAGCTGGCACACGACGTCCTGGCGCCCGGCTTCAGCCGTGAGGCCATGGAGGCCTACCACCCGATGATGCTGGCCGTGACCGAGCGGCTGACCGACCACTGGGACCGGGAGCGGGCCGCGGGACGCAGCGTGGACGTGCCCGGCGACATGACGAAGCTGACGCTCGAGACGATCGCCCGGACCGGTTTCGGCCATGACTTCGGTTCCTTCGAACGCGCCAGGCCGCACCCCTTCATCCTCGCGATGGTGGGCACCCTCACCTACGCGCAGCGCCTCAACGCCGTCCCCGCACCGCTCGCCCCGCTGCTGCTGCGCGGCGCCCTGCGCCGCAACGAGGCGGACATCGCGTATCTCAACCGCACCGTCGACTCGCTGATCGCCGCCCGCCGTTCCTCCAGCGGGGAAGGCGACCTGCTCGACCGGATGCTGGAGACCGCCCACCCGGAGACCGGGGAACGGCTGGCGCCGGAGAACATCCGGCGTCAGGTCATCACCTTCCTGGTGGCGGGCCATGAGACCACGTCGGGGGCGCTCTCCTTCGCCCTGCACTACCTGTCCCGTCATCCCGACGTCGCCGCGCGCGCCCGGGCCGAGGTCGACCGCGTCTGGGGCGACACGGAGCGGCCCGGTTACGACCAGGTCGCCAAGCTGCGCTACGTCCGCCGGGTCCTCGACGAGTCGCTGCGCCTGTGGCCGACGGCGCCGGCCTTCGCGCGCGAGGCCCGCCGGGACACGGTGCTGGGCGACGTGCACCCGATGCGGCAGGGCGCCTGGACGCTGGTCCTGACGGCGATGCTGCACCGGGACCCGGACGTGTGGGGCGACGACGCCGAGCGGTTCGACCCGGGTCGCTTCGACGCGCGGGCGGTACGTGCCCGGCCCGCGCACACCTTCAAGCCGTTCGGCACCGGGGCGCGCGCCTGCATCGGCCGCCAGTTCGCGCTGCACGAGGCGACGCTGGTCCTCGGGCTGCTGCTGCGCCGCTACGAGCTGCGGGCCGACCCGGAGTACCGGCTGCGCGTGGCCGAGCGCCTGACGCTGATGCCGCAGGGGCTGCGCCTGCACCTCGACCGCCGCGCGCCCGCCCTGGACTCAGTGCCGGGCCGCCCAGTGGCCCGGGCGGGTGACTGACCCCGGGAGCCGGGTGCCGAGGCTGCCGCGGGCCGCGTTCAGCTGGGGCTGAGTCAGGAAGAACGCGCCGGTGAGATCGGCGTCCGTGAGGTCGGTGTCGCGCAGGTCGGCGCCGATCAGGTCCGCGCCGCGCAGATCGGCACCGGTCAGGTCGGCGGCGATGAGGTAGGCGCCGCGCAGGTCGGCGCCGCGCAGATCGGTTCCCTTGAGGCGGGCGCCCATCAGATCGGCGCCCCGACGGTCCTTCTTCTTGCCCCGGCCGAGACCGGCCCGCACGAGTTCACTGGTCCGCAGGAGCAGCACATTGACGTCCTGCCGATGGGCGCCCACGTCCAACTTCCCCAGTTCCTCGGGGGTTTGCCGGGTCAGCCGCTCGGTCTCGTCCAGCAGGCGGCGGACGTCCGCGTGCACCGGACGGGCTGCGGGGAGGGTCAGGGCCTCGTCGAGATACCAGAGCAGTTCGTGGAGCTGGCGGACGACCGGGAACACGTCGAACATCCGCTGAGCCCGCTCCCGCGGTCCCGAGCGCCAGTCCGTGCCGCCGAAGGTGACCTGGGAGACCTTCTGCCCGGCACCGAAGCAGTCGTACACCGTGCAGCCCGTGAAGCCCTTCTGCCGCAGCTGGGTGTGGATACCGCACCGGAAGTCGGTCTCCAGATTCGGGCAGGGCTTCCCGGCGTCCTTGTCGAGGGCGAAGTCCGCCGAGCGCGCGAACGGCAGCGCGACACAGCACAGCCCGAAACACCGCTCGCAGTCCGCCCGCAGTTCGAGCCGCCGGTCCTGGACTGCTCCGCTGTCTTCTTGCATACGCCCAGCGTACTGGCCAGATCCTTTCGCCCCCTCCGCCCCTACTGAGAGATCCGGCCCCTCCGGCGTTCGAGGAGCGGGGGTCCCGGGGCGGCGCCCCCGGTACGGGACGGGCAGGGGCGGTGGGGCGAAAACACCCACGCGATCTCCCCCTGCCCCTGGAAGTTTGCAGGCACTCCGGGTATCGAGGCGGTCATGGACGACGACACCCCGTTTCCCGGTCTGCCGGTCCCTCCCCCGCTGGGCGCGAGCGCGCTGCCCGCCGGGACGTACGACGGCTCGCTCGTCCTGGTCACCGGCGGCGGAACCGGCCTCGGCAAGGCGATCGCGGCGGAGTTCGCGCGGCTGGGCGCCGATCTGGTGATCGCCAGTCGCCGCGAGGAGCATCTCGCGCCCGCTCGGACGGAGTTGGCCAAGCTGGGCCGGCGGGTGACGACGGCCGTGTGCGACGTCCGGGATCCGGAGCGCATCGCCGAGGTCTTCGACACCTGCGGGCTCCCCGTCGTGCTGGTCAACAACGCGGCCGGCAACTTCCCCGTGCCCACCGAGGACATGTCCCCCAACGCCTGGCGCACCGTCGTCGACATCACGCTCACCGGGACGTTCCTGATGACGCGCGAGTTCGGGCGCCGGCACCTGGCCGCGGGCACGCCCGGTTCGATCATCGACGTCGGTGCGTCGTACGCCTGGACGGGCGGCCCCGGTTTCGCGCACAGCGCGGCGGCCAAGGCGGGTGTGCAGAGCCTGGTGCGGACACTGGCCGTGGAGTGGGGGCCGTACGGCATCCAGGTCAACGGGCTGGTGCCCGGGCTGATGCCGCACGACGACATGACCGACGACATCCGCGGCAACCTGGACCGTGCCGAAGCGCACGACTCGCGCCAGCCCGCCCTCCGGGTCGGCGCGCCGCGCGAACTCGGCTGGGCCGCCACCTTTCTGGCGTCCCCGTACGCCCGGTTCATCACGGGCCACACGCTGGTGGTGGACGGTGCCAACTGGCAGCGCAGGGGGCTCGTCAGCCCGCCGGTGGTACCGGTGCGGGAGCAGATGGGCCGGGGACCCTTCACCGGCTGACCGTGGATCGGCCCTGCCACCGGCTGACCCTCAGTCGTCCAGCCCCCCGAAGTCGAGACGCGCGAGCCGCTCCGGGTCGGCCAGGATATGCAGGGCGACGATCTTCCCGTCGGTGACGGTGACGCCCATGACCGACATCGGCCGGCCGTCGAGGATCGCGACGACACCCACCTCGCCGTTGACGAGCACGAGCCGCGAGGACGCCGCGAACCGCGCGAACGTGAGCGCCTGGCGGGCCACGGCCCCCGCGCCGCGGACCAGCTTGGAGGCCGCCGCACCGCCGACCAGCGGGCCCGAGTCGGCGCGTAGCACGACGTCGGGGTCGAGCACGCAGAGGAGCGCCTCGAAGTCGCCCGCGCGCGAGGCCGCGAGGAAAGCGTCGAGGACCTTCCTCTGCCGGGTGAGGTCCGGCTCGGGTTCCGGAGCGGCTCCTCGCACCCGGCGGCGCGCCCGGCTGGCGAGCTGTCGGATCGCGGCCGAGGACCGGCCCACGATCGGGGCGATGTCGTCGAAGGGCACCGCGAACATGTCGTGCAGGACGAACGCGAGCCTTTCGGCGGGGTCCAGCGTCTCCAGGACGACGAGGAGGGCGAGCCCGACCGAGTCGGCCAGCAGCACCTCCTGCTCGGGGTCGATCCGCTCCAGCGGACTGACGACCGGGTCGGGCAGGTGGGTGTCCATCGGCTCCTCGCGGCGCGCGGTGCGGGAGCGCAGCATGTCCAGGCAGACCCGGCCGACCACGGTGGTCAGCCAGCCCCCGAGGTTCCTGATCTCATCGGCCTCGGTGCGGCTGAGTTTCAGCCAGGCCTCCTGCACGGCGTCGTCCGCCTCGCTGAGCGAGCCGAGCATCCGGTAGGCCACCGCTCTCAGACGGCCGCGGTGCGCCTCGAACCGGTCCGTGAGCAGTTCACTGTCGTGCATCGGTCCCCCATCCTCCGTGGTGCAGAACAGGAGTCGATCAAAACATGCCGGTCACTTGCCCTCGAATCGCGGCACGCGACGGGCGCCCTTCGCCGCATACCCCTCGCGCGAGTCGTCCGAGGTCAGGGTGAGGGCCGCCGACATGGCCGTGCGGTCGAGGGCCGCGGCGAGCCCGGCGTCCACATACGCGTCGATGTCGCGCTTGACGCTCTGCACGGCCAGCGGGCCGTTCGCCGCGATCTCCGTGGCGACTTCACGTGCCGCCCTCTCCAACTCGTCCGGTGCCGTGACGAGTTGGACGAGGTGGCGGCGCTCGGCCGTGCTCGCGTCCAGTCGGCGCCCCGTCAGCGCGAGGAGCTTGGCCCAGCCGGCGCCCGCCTCGCGGGCGATGCGCAGATCACCGCCCGCGTCGACGGCGAGCCCGAGCTGTGCCTCCGGCAGCGCGAACACGGCGTCGTCGGCCGCGACCCGGATGTCCGCCATCAGCGCGAGTTCGAAGCCGAAGCCCAGGCAGTAGCCCCGTACCGCCGCGACGACCGGCTGCGGCAGCCGCCCGAAGGCCGCGAACCGTTCGTGCGCCCAGCGGATGCCCTCGTAGTAGTTGCGGGCGCGCTCGGCGTCGGACCGGCCGGTGATCGCGCCGCCCGGCGCCGTGACGTCGATCCCCGCGCAGAAGGCGCGTCCCTCGGCCCGCAGCAGGACCACCCGGATCGACTCGTCGAAGCGGATCCGGTCGGCGAACAGGCCTAGTTGTCGGGTGGACTCCCAGCTCCACGCGTTGAGGTTCGCCGGGCGGCACAGGGTGAGTACGCCGATGCCGTCCTCGACGTCGAGGCGCAGCCGCTCCTCGCCGGCGGAAATGTCCGTCCGCGTGGTGTCGATCATCCGAACTCCCCGGGAAACTGGTGATCTGACGAACCATCAGAATCCTAGGACGGGCGTAGCGCGCTGCACAGGGGGTGCTCAGCGCGCCGACAGGCTGGAGCGGCGCACCACCAGCTCCGGCTGGAGCACGACCCGCCGGTGCTCGTGCGGCGTCGGCGCGGTCTCCGTCTCGATCTCCTCGAGGAGCAGCTCGGCGGCGAGGGCGCCCATGGTGACGGCGGGCTGACGCACCGAGGTGAGCGGGACGGCAGCGGCGGCGGCGAACTCGATGTCGTCGTAGCCGACGATCGCGAGGTCGTCGGGGACGCCGACGCCGGCCGCGTACATGGCCTGCAGGAGACCGAGGGCGAGCAGGTCGTTTGCGCAGAAGACGGCGGTCGGGCGTTCGGCGAGTCCGAGCAGCCGGGCCCCGGCGTCGCGTCCCGCGGCCACGTCGAGGCGCTCGGTGGGCAGTTCGCGCAGGCTGTCCGGGCCGAGTCCGGCCTCGGCCAGGGCGTTCAGCGCGCCCGTGCGGCGGTCCCTGACCTGGTTGAGTCCGGGCGGCCCGCTGACGTACGCGACGGAGCGGTGGCCGGCGTCCACGAGGTGTCGGACGGCCAGCGCGCCGCCCGCCACGTCGTCGACCGAGACCGAACACTCGGTGGTGCCGTCGGCGACCCGGTCGACCAGCACGAACGGGATGCCGTTGCGGCGGAACGCCTCGATGTTGCGCCCGCTCGCGTCGGTGGGCGTCAGCAGCACGCCGCGCACCCGCTGCTCGGCGAAGAGAGACAGATAGTCGGCCTCCTCGCTCGGGCTCTGCGCGCTGTTGCAGACCATCACGCCGAGTCCGGCGTCCCGCGCGGCCCGCTCGGCGCCGCGCGCGACGTCCACGAAGAACGGGTTGCCCATGTCGAGGACGAGCAGGCCCATGATCCGGCTGCGTCCGGCCCGCAGCTGACGCGCGGACTCGCTGCGGACGTAGCCGAGCCGGTCGATCGCGGACAGCACGCGGGCCCGGGTCTCGGAGGCGACCGTGTCGGGACGGTTGATCACGTTGGAGACCGTGCCGACGGAGACTCCCGCGGCCCGGGCGACGTCCTTGATACCCACCGACTGGGCCATCAGGCGGGAACCTCCAGGGAGACGAGAAGCGGCGGGCAGGCCCTCACATTACCCGCGCACGGGCCGAAACCGGAGGTCATGAGGGCAGCCGGAAGTCGACGACGTGGAGCGCGGACGGTGTCGTACCGCTGGACTTCTCCTGGTACAGGAACGACAGGATCCCGTCCTGCGAGACGCGCGTCTCGTCGATCACGACCTCGCCGAACGCGTTGAGGCCGCCGCCGTCGTACAGGAGCGTCCAGTCGGCGTACCCGGAGGACTTCGAGGCGCCGGCGATCCGGCCGAACGGCATGATCGCGTAGGCGTTGTCGTACCGGTCGAGGACCAGTCCGGTGCGCCGGCTGGAGTTCAGGGCGATCGGGATCTCGGTCTTGGTCCAGGTGCCCGAGGCGTCCTTGCGGACGTGGAAGGCGCGGGCGTTGTTCGTCCGGTCGGTGACGTGGTCGGTGGTGCACGGGCCGAAACGGCCGGGTACGTAGCTGATGATCGCGTGCGGCAGGCCGGTGGAGTCGGTGGCCTGGCTCTCCTGGTTCATCAAGCAGTGGCCGGGGTCGAGGGAGTCGATGACGAGTCCGCCGTCGGTGACGGCGACCGGGTCGGGGCCACCCGTGGTGCCGACGACCGTGCCCGCGTCGTTGCGCCAGGTGCGGCCCCGGTCGGTGGAGTGGACGTAGCCCGTGTCGTGGTTGGTGAGGCCGCCGCGAACGGACATCACGGCGTCGTTCTGCTCGCGCCAGGTGAAGAACGCGTGCAGTCGGCCGTTGACGTCGTAGTCGATGCCATGCAGATACATGTTGCGGGCGGTGCTGGAGCCGTGCGAGGTGGTGAACGTCCCGGTCGAGCCGGACCACTCGCCGAGCGCGGTCCAGGACGAACCGTCGTACTCCGCCAGGGCGTTGCGGCCGTTGCCGGAGATGCCGACGCGGTAGCTGAGCTGGAGCCTTCCTTCCGGCGTCGGGAGGAACTGCGGGTAGGTGAACCGCGTGGTGAGCGCGAGTCCGTCGAGGGTCGTCCGTACGGCGCCGAAGACGGCGGAGGTCCAGGCCGTCGAGGCGGCGTCGTCGAGCAGGCCGGGCACGGACTTCACGTAGAAGAAGCCGTCGCTGTGGGAGTCCATGGCCAGGTGGAGCCGGCCGTCCGTCCTGGACACACCCATGCAGATGACGTTGTGCGAGTCGTCGCTCTTCAGTGTGTGGCCGAGGGTGACCGTCGACCAGGTGGTTGCGCCGAGCGCCCGGCGGCCGACGACGGCGCTGCGGTCGGCGGTGTACCAGGCCGCGTACTGGTGGCCCCCGTGGGTCAACAGCCCGTTCTTCTGGAACGCGTTGTTGTTGACCAGGCCGTCGTAGGACACGAAGTACAGGGCCCGGGCGTCGAGTCGGGTACGGCCGGCGGGGGTGACCGAGGGTCCGGGGTCGGCCGCGCGTGCCGTACCGCCGGCGAGGTGGAAGACCTCGGTGAGGGGCTTCATGGCCTCGTCGGGTCCGGCGCCGTCCAGTGACTCGAAGAACGGCGCCATCTCCGCCTGCCAACGGGCGTTGACGTCGGTGGCCGCCATGCCGGCCCGGGCGGCGGCGAAGTCCTCGGTCTCCACGTAGCCGACCAGCAGGCCGTCCTCACGCAGGAAGAGCGAGTAGTTGTGCCAGCCGGTGGCCGAGAGCGCCTGCAGCATCTCGGGCCACACGGAGGCGTGCCGTTCGCGGTACTCGTCGAGGCGGTCCGCACGGACCTTGAGCAGGAAACAGACGCGCTGCATGAAGTACCGCTCCAGTCCACTCCAGTAAGGGATGTCGAGCCGGCTGCTAGAAGTCGAACTGGTCGATGTTCTTCGCGTCGAAGACGGTCGGCTTGCCCAGGTTGATCACGCCGTCCTTGCCGAGGGTGAAGGAGCCCATGTCACCGGCCTTGAAGTTCTCGCCCTCCTTCCCGGTGATCTGCCCGGAGGACAGCGCCACCGCGGTACGGGCGGCCAGCTCGCCCAGCTTCGCCGGGTCCCACAGCTCGAAGGCCTCGACCGTGCCGTTCTTGACGTACTTGCGCATGTCGTCGGGTGTGCCGAGGCCGGTCAGCCTGACCTTGCCCTTGTACTTCGAGCCGGACAGATACTGGGCGGCCGCCTTGATGCCGACGGTGGTCGGGGAGATGATCCCCTTGAGGTTCGGGTGCTCCTGGAGCAGGCCCTGGGTCTGCTGGAAGGACTGCTGGGCGTCGTCGTTGCCGTAGGCGACCTTGACCAGCTTGATGTCCTTGTACTTGGGATTTTTCAGCTCGTCCTTCATGAAGTCGATCCAGGTGTTCTGGTTCGTCGCGGTCTGCGCGGCGGACAGGATCGCGATCTCGCCCTTGTAGCCGATCTGTTCGGCGAGCAGCTGCACCTCGGTGCGGCCCAGGTCCTCCGCACTGGCCTGCGAGACGAAGGCGTTGCGGCAGTCGGTCCTGGTGTCGGAGTCGTACGTGACGACCTTGATCTTGTTCGTCATCGCCTGCTTGAGCGCGGTGCACAGGGCGCCCGGGTCCTGCGCGGAGACCGCCATCGCGTCGACCCGCTGCTGGGTGAGCGTGTTGACGTAACTCACCTGCCCGGAGGTGTCGGTGGCGCTGCTGGGGCCTACCTCCTTGTATGTGGAGCCCAGTTCGGTCAGTGCCTTCTCGCCGCCCTTGTCGGCGGAGGTGAAGTACGGGTTGTTGACCTGCTTGGGCAGGAAGCCGACGGTCAGGCCCTTCTTGGTGGCCGCGTTCGGGTCGGCCTTGCCCGCGGCGGCGCCCGAGCCACCCGAGTCCTTGACGTCGTTCTTGGTGGTGCCACCGCAGGCGGTGACGGCCAGGGCGAGCGAGGTGACGGCGGCGAGCGCCGCGCAGCTGCGACGGATCGATGACTTGCGCATGGCGGGGTCCTTTACGGGGGTGAGTGGGTGCGCCCCGACGGGGCGTGGGCACGTATCGCTGTGCGGCTCCGCCGCTTGGGCGCGACCGGCCACGGACGGCCTCCTGCTGTCGAAGGGCCGGCCCGGCGGGGCGCTCACGCGGCTCTGCGGGCCGCCCTCGCCACGGAGATCTGCCGCGCGACCCGGGGGCCGAGTACGGAGACGACGAGCAGCACGCCGGTGACGACGATCTGCGACTGCGCGGAGACGTTCAGGAGGCTCATCACGTTCTGCAGCGCGCCCAGCAGGAAGACTCCCGCGATCGCGCCGCCGAGCGTGCCCTTGCCGCCGTCGAAGTCGATGCCGCCGAGCAACACGGCCGCGACGACGGAGAGTTCGAGGCCGGTGGCGTTGTCGTAGCGGGCGCTGGCGTAGTGCAGCGCCCAGAAGACGCCGGTGAGCGAGGCCATCAGTCCGGTGGCGACGAAGAGGATCAGCTTCTGCCGCTTGACTCGGAGGCCGGCGAACCGGGCGGCCTCCGCGTTGGCGCCGACCGCGAACGCCGAGCGTCCGAACGGAGTGGCGTGCAGGACCACCACGGCGATGGCGAGGAGCACCAGGAAGGGCAGGAAGGCCTGCGGGAGGAAGGTGTTCCCGAGGCGTCCGGCCGCGAAGTCCAGGTACTGGGTGGGGAAGTCGGTCACCGAGTCCTGGCCGAGCACGATCTGCGCGATGCCCCGGTAGGCGGCGAGCGTACCGATGGTGACGGCGAGGGAGGGCAGCCCGAGCCGGGTCACCAGCAGGCCGTTGAGCAGCCCGCACACCACGCCGAGCAGCAGGCACAGCGGGATGATCGTCTCGATCGGCAGGCCCTGGTTCCACAGCGCGCCCATCACCGCGCCGGACAGTCCGGCCGTGGAGGCGACCGAGAGGTCGATCTCCCCGGCCACCACCAGCAGGGTCATCGGCAGGGCGATCAGCGCGATCGGCAGGGTGTTGCCGATCAGGAACGACAGGTTGAGGGCGTTGCCGAAGCCGTCCACGAACCCGAAGGACAGGAGCAGCAGGACGATGAGGAGGGCGCCGACGACCGTGTCCCAGCGGACGGCGCGCGCGAGGGGCGAGTCAGCCATGGCGGGCGTTCCTCTTCTTCAGTGCGGACGCCACGCGGAGTGCGACGACCCGGTCGGCGGCGATGGCGAGGATGAGCAGGATGCCGTTGATGGCGAGCACCCATACGGAGCTGACCCCGAAGGCGGGCAGCACGCTGTTGACGGAGGTGAGCAGCAGCGCGCCGAGCGCGGCGCCGTAGACGCTGCCGGAGCCGCCGGTGAAGACGACACCGCCGACCACGACCGCGCTGACCACGGTGAGTTCATAGCCGGTGCCGGTGCCGGAGTCGACGTTCCCGAACCGGGCGAGGTACATCGCGCCCGCGAGTCCGGCGAGACCGCCGCAGACGACGTACGCGCTCAGGATCCGCTTGCGGACCGGGATGCCGGCGAGCCGCGCGGCCTCCGGGCTGGAGCCCAGCGCGTACAGCTCGCGCCCGCTGCCGAAGTGCTTGAGGTAGTACGCGGTGACCAGCAGCACGGCCAGGGCGATCAGCGCCGGATAGGGCACCGCCGAGATGCCGCCGGAGCCGAAGTCGACGAAGCCGCCCGGGAGGTCGGCCGCGGTGATCTGCCGGGAGCCGACCCAGATGGAGTCGATACCGCGGATGATGTAGAGCGTGCCGAGGGTGACGACGAGCGCGGGCACCTGGCCGAGGCTGACGAGCAGTCCGTTGACCAGTCCGCAGCCGACGCCGAGCAGGACGGCCAGGAACACGGCGACGACGGGGTTTCCGCCACCGTGCAGATAGGTGCCGGCCGCGAAGGCGCTGATGCCGAGCGTCGAGCCGACCGACAGATCGACATTGCGGGTGATCACGACCAGTGACTGCCCGGTGGCGACCAGCACCAGGATGGTCGCGTTCAGCAGCAGGTCCTTGATTCCCTGCTCCGACAGGAACTGACTGTTGCCCGTCTGGGTGATGGCGATCATCACCAGGAAGACGACCAGGATGGCGAGTTCACGCATCTTGAGGACGCGGTCCACCAGCCGGGTGCCGCTCGACTTGGGCACCTCGGCGGCGGGGGCGGGGTTGGGCGCGGTCACCGTCATGCGGCGGCCCTCCCCGTGGCTGCGGCCATCACCGTTTCCTCGGTGGCTTCGGAGCGCGGGATCTCGGCGGTGAGCCGGCCCTCGTGCATCACCAGCACGCGGTCCGCCATGCCGAGGATCTCGGGCAGATCGGAGGAGATCATCAGGACTGCCACACCGTCGGCGGCCAACTCGTTCAGCAGTCGGTGCACTTCGGCCTTCGTACCGACGTCGATGCCACGCGTGGGCTCGTCGACGATCAGCACCTTGGGGCCGGTGGCGAGCCACTTGGCTAGGACGACCTTCTGCTGGTTGCCGCCGGAGAGCGTGGCGACGGTGTCGGCGATCCGGGCGTACTTCACCTGGAGCCTGACGGCCCAGTCGAGGGAGCGACTGCGTTCGGCGCCGCGATCCATCAGGCCCGCCCTGACCGTCGTACGCAGCCCGGTCAGGCCGATGTTCCGCTCGATGGACATGTCCATCACCAGGCCCTGGGCGCGCCGGTCCTCGGGGACGAGGGCAAGCCCCGCGGCCATCGCCGTGGAGGGCGCTCCGTTCGTCAGCGCCCTGCCGTCGACCTCGACCTCCCCGGCGTCCCAGCGGTCGACGCCGAAGACGGCCCGGGCGACCTCCGTACGCCCGGCGCCGACCAGTCCGGCGAGGCCGACGATCTCGCCGCGCCGGACCTCGAAGGAGACATCGGTGAAGACGCCCTCGCGGGTCAGCCGCCGCACACTGAGGGCGACTTCGCCCGGCGTGACGTCCTGCTTGGGGTAGAGCTCGTCGAGGTCACGGCCGACCATCCGGCGTACCAGGTCGTCCTCGGTCATGCCGTCCAGCGGCTCGCTGGAGATCCAGGCGCCGTCGCGCAGGGTCGTCACTCGCCGGCAGATCCGGAAGATCTCCTCCAGGCGGTGCGAGATGAACAGCACCGCCGAGCCCTGCTCGCGCAGCGTGCGGACGACGCCGAAGAGTCGGGCCACCTCGCTGCCGGTGAGGGCGGCCGTCGGCTCGTCCATGATCAGGACGCGGGCGTCGAAGGACAGGGCCTTGGCGATCTCGACGATCTGCTGGTCGGCGATGGACAGGCCGCGCGCCGGGCGGTCGGGGTCGAGTCCGACGCCCAGGCGCTTCATCAGGGCGGCGGTCGCGGCACGGGTGGCCTTGTGGTCGATCCGGCCGAGGGCACGCCGGGGCTGACGGCCCATGAAGATGTTCTCGGCGATCGACAGATCGGGGAAGAGCGTGGGCTCCTGGTAGATCACGGCGATGCCCGCGTCGCGGGCGTCGGCGGGACCGTGGAAGACGGTGGGTTCGCCGTCCAGCAGCACCTGACCCGCGTCCGGTCGGTGCACGCCGGCGAGCGTCTTGATGAGGGTCGACTTGCCCGCGCCGTTCTCTCCGGCGAGCGCGTGCACCTCGCCGGGAAACAGTTCCAGGGACACGTCCCGCAGGGCGCGTACGGCACCGAAGGACTTGGAGATGTCCTTGAGCGCGAGCACAGGGGCCGGACCCGTATCGGACGGGTGGGTCATGAGGGGCTCCTCGACGACGTCGGCGGGACGGCCCCACAGCGTCGTGAAAGGTTTCAATTGGATTGCCGGGACGTTAGACATGTCACCCAGGTCGCGTCAATGGGTTCCGGTCGAAATTCTTCGATGGGCAAGAGGTCACGTTCGATGGATAAGAGGTCACGACAGAGTCACGCTCAACGGTCTGCGTCACGGGGGTTGACAGCCCCCGGGAGGGCTCATAACTTCGGCTCCTGAATCGTTTCAGACCTTGCGTCGGCATGAGCTTCACGTCGTCGTTCGAGAAGACCTCTCAGCCCCGAAGTCGTAGGAGCCCCGAAGTGACCGAACTCGCCGCGGTGAAGACCGCGCTCAAGACCCAGGCCGTCGAGACGCCGTCGTGGGCGTACGGGAATTCGGGGACCCGGTTCAAGGTGTTCGCGCAGCCGGGAGTTCCGCGCGGTCCGCGCGAGAAGCTGGACGACGCGGCGAAGGTGCATGAGTTCACCGGGGTGGCCCCGACCGTCGCGCTGCACATCCCGTGGGACAGGGTCGACGACTACGGGGCGCTGGCGAAGTACGCCGAGGAGCGCGGCCTGAAGCTGGGCACGATCAACTCCAACACCTTCCAGGACGACGACTACAGGCTGGGCTCCGTCTGCCATCCGGACGCGTCGGTGCGCCGCAAGGCTCTCGATCATCTTTTCGAGTGCGTCGACATCATGGACGCGACGGGGTCCAAGGACCTGAAGCTGTGGTTCGCGGACGGTACGAACTATCCCGGCCAGGACGACATCCGTGAGCGTCAGGACCGGCTCGCCGAGGGGCTGGCGCTCGTGTACGAGCGGCTCGGTGACGACCAGCGGATGCTCCTGGAGTACAAGCTCTTCGAGCCCGCCTTCTACACGACGGACGTCCCCGACTGGGGCACGGCGTACGCCCACTGCCTCAAGCTCGGCCCCAAGGCGCAGGTCGTCGTCGACACCGGGCACCACGCCCCCGGCACCAACATCGAGTTCATCGTCGCCACGCTGCTGCGCGAGGGGAAGCTCGGGGGCTTCGACTTCAACTCCCGGTTCTACGCCGACGACGACCTGATGGTGGGCGCCGCCGACCCTTTCCAGCTCTTCCGGATCATGTACGAGGTGATCCGGGGCGGGGGGTTCGCACCGGAGGTCGCGTTCATGCTCGACCAGTGCCACAACATCGAGGCGAAGATCCCGGCGATCGTCCGTTCGGTCATGAACGTCCAGGAGGCCACGGCCAAGGCTCTCCTCGTCGATCGTCCTGCGCTCGCCGCGGCCCAGCGGGCGGGAGACGTGCTCGCCGCCAACGCCGTGCTCATGGATGCGTACAACACCGACGTGCGGCCGTTGCTGGCCGAGGTACGGGGCGAGCTGGGGCTCGACGCCGACCCTGTCGCCGCGTATCACCGCTCCGGGTGGGCGGCCAAGATCGCGGAGGAGCGGATCGGTGGACAACAGGCGGGGTGGGGGGCGTGAGGGCTGGGTCTCGCCCGCCCCCTTCGGACCATCGCTTCCCTCCGGACCGTCGCCTCGCTCGGACCGTCGCCTCCCTTCGGACCGTCGGCCCCCTGCGGACCGTCACAGGTCGCCCCCTTCGGACCGTCGCAAGCTGCTGACCGTCGCAAGCTGCGGACCGTCGCAGGCTTCGGACCATCGCAGGCCACGGACCGCCCTGGGCTGGTCGCGCCCGCGGCGGAGCCGCATATGTCACGTCCCCGCGCGCCTGAAGGTGCGTTCCCCCTAAGCCCGTTGCACGTACACCCCCTTTCTTAAGGATCAGGAACATGGCACCCCATCCCGAAGCCGCCGCCCTGCTCGCCCGGTCACACCGGCTCGGCGCCGATCCCCGGAACACCAACTACGCGGGCGGCAACGCCTCCGCGAAGGGCATCGACATCGATCCCGTGACAGGCGGCGAGGTCGAGCTGATGTGGGTCAAGGGATCGGGCGGTGATCTCGGAACGCTCAGCGAGTCGGGGCTGGCCGTGCTGCGGCTGGACCGGCTGCGCGCTCTCACCGAGGTGTATCCGGATGTCGAGCGCGAGGACGAGATGGTCGCGGCGTTCGACTACTGCCTGCACGGCAAGGGCGGGGCCGCGCCGTCCATCGACACGGCGATGCACGGTCTGGTGGACGCTCCGCACGTCGACCACCTCCATCCCGACTCCGGCATCGCGCTCGCCTGCGCGGCCGACGGGGAGAAGCTGACCGCCGAGTGTTTCGGCGACACGGTGGTGTGGGTGCCGTGGCAGCGGCCCGGGTTCCAGCTCGGGCTGGACATCGCGGCCGTCAAGGAGGCCAACCCGCAGGCCCTCGGGTGCGTGCTCGGCGGGCATGGGATCACCGCGTGGGGCGCCACCGCCGAGGAGTGCGAGCGCAACTCGCTGCACATCATCCGCACCGCCGAGGCCTTCCTCGCCGAGCGCGGGAAGGCGGAGCCGTTCGGGCCGGTCGTCGAGGGGTACGAAGCCCTGTCCGAGGCGGACCGACGGGAGCGGGCCGCGGCCCTGGCGCCGTACATACGGGCCCTCGCCTCCCAGGACAGGCCGCAGGTCGGCCACTTCACCGACACGGACGTCGTCCTTGACTTCCTCGCCCGCGCCGGGCACCCGCGACTCGCGGCTCTCGGCACCTCCTGCCCGGACCACTTCCTGCGGACCAAGGTCAGGCCGCTCGTCCTCGATCTGCCGCCGACCGCTTCACTCGAGGACGCGACCGCGCGCCTGAAGGAGCTGCACGGCGCGTACCGCGAGGAGTACGCCGCGTACTACCGGCGGCACGCCGTGCCCGGCTCCCCCGCGATGCGCGGCGCGGACCCGGCGATCGTACTCGTGCCCGGTGTCGGCATGTTCTCCTTCGGCAAGGACAAACAGACCGCGCGCGTGGCGGGCGAGTTCTACGTCAACGCGATCAACGTGATGCGCGGGGCGGAGGCCGTCTCGTCGTACGCGCCGATCGAGGAGGCGGAGAAGTTCCGGATCGAGTACTGGGCCCTCGAGGAGGCCAAGCTCCAGCGGATGGCGAAGCCCAAGCCGCTCGCGACGCGGGTGGCACTGGTGACGGGTGCGGGCAGCGGAATCGGCAAGGCGATCGCCGAGCGGCTGGTGGCCGAGGGCGCGTGCGTCGTCGTAGCGGACCTGAACGCGCGGAGCGCGGCCGACGTCGCCTCGGCGCTGGGCGGTGCCGACAGGGCCGTGGCCGTCGCCGTCGACGTGACCTCCGAGGAGCAGATCGCCGAGGCGTTCACGACGGCGGTGCTGGCCTTCGGCGGGGTCGACCTGGTGGTCAACAACGCGGGCATCTCCATCTCCAAACCCCTGCTGGAGACCACCGCGAAGGACTGGGACCTCCAGCACGACATCATGGCCCGCGGCTCCTTCCTCGTCTCGCGCGAGGCGGCCCGCGTGATGATCGCGCAGGGGCTGGGCGGGGACGTCGTCTACATCGCCTCCAAGAACGCCGTCTTCGCCGGACCGAACAACATCGCCTACTCGGCTACCAAGGCCGACCAGGCCCATCAAGTACGGCTGCTGGCAGCCGAGTTGGGCGAACACGGGATCCGGGTCAACGGCGTCAATCCCGACGGGGTGGTCCGCGGTTCGGGGATCTTCGCGGGCGGCTGGGGCGCTCAGCGGGCGGCGACGTACGGCATCGAGGAGGCGAAGCTCGGCGAGTTCTACGCCCGGCGGACCATCCTCAAGCGGGAGGTGCTGCCGGAGCACGTCGCGAACGCCGTGTTCGCCCTGACCGGCGGGGACCTCACGCACACCACCGGTCTGCACGTTCCGGTCGACGCCGGCGTCGCGGCGGCATTTCTGCGATGAGCACGCATCTCAAGGCCTTCGCCGCGGTCGACCTCGGCGCGTCCAGCGGACGTGTCATGGTCGGCCGGGTGGGACCCGACACCCTGGAACTCGCCGAGGCACACCGCTTCCAGAACCGGCCGGTCCGCGTCCCCGAGGGGCTGCGCTGGGACATTCTCTCCCTGTACGCGGGCGTCCTCGACGGACTGCGCGCGGCCGGGCAGGTCGACTCGGTCGGCATCGACAGCTGGGCCGTGGACTACGGGCTGCTGGACGCGGACGGGGCGCTGCTCGGCAACCCGGTGCACTACCGCGACGCCCGTACGGTGGGCGTCGCGGAGAAGGTGTGGGCCACCGTGCCCGCCGCCGAGCTGTACGCGGCGACCGGGATCCAGTACGCGCCGTTCAACACGCTGTACCAGGTGACGGCGGCCCGCGCCGCGCGCCAACTCGACCAGGCCGAACGGCTGTTGCTCATCCCCGATCTGCTGACGTACTGGCTCACGGGCGAGCCGGGCACCGAGCTCACCAACGCCTCGACCACCCAGTTGATCGACCCGCGCACCCGCGACTGGTCGTACGACATCGCCGAGCGGCTCGGCATCGATCTGCGGCTGTTCGCGCCGCTGCGGCGGCCCGGGGACCCGGCCGGTCTCCTCCTGCCGCACGTACTGGCGCAGACCGGGCTGACCGGCCCGGTCCCCGTGACCACGGTCGGTTCGCACGACACCGCCTCCGCGGTCGCCGCCGTGCCCGCCACCGGGGAACGGTTCGCCTACATCTGCACCGGCACCTGGTCCCTGGCGGGCCTGGAGCTGGACGCGCCCGTACTGACCGAGGCGAGCCGGGCGGCCAACTTCACCAATGAGCTGGGCCTGGACGGCACGGTCCGCTATCTCCGCAACATCATGGGACTGTGGCTGCTCCAGGAGTGCCTACGGGAGTGGGGCCGTCCCGATCTGGGGGAACTGCTGACGGCCGCCGCCGAGGTGGCGCCGCTGCGGTCCGTCGTGGACGCGGGCGACGCGGTGTTCCTGGCGCCGGACCGGATGCCCGCCCGGATCGCCGACGCCTGCCGGGAGTCGGGGCAGCCGGTGCCCGAGTCGCCGGCCGAGATGACGCGCTGCATCCTCGACTCCCTCGCGCTCGCCCATCGCCGGGCGATCGGCGAGGCCCAGTCCCTCGCCGAACACCCGGTCGACGTCGTGCACATCGTCGGCGGGGGCACGCGCAACCCCCTGCTGTGCCAGCTCACCGCGGACGCCTGCGGCCTGCCGGTCCTGGCGGGTCCCGCGGAGGCCGCCGCACTCGGCAACGTCCTCGTCCAGGCCCGCGCCCACGGGCTGGTCGGCGACCGTGCGTCGATGCGCCGGCTCCTCGCGCGTACGCAGCCGTCGCGGCGGTACGAGCCCCGGGGTGACACGGCGGCCTGGCGCGCCGCCGAGGACCGGCTCGCCCGTCCGTAAGCGGGGACTCCCCTGGCGCGCCCTCGCCGCGTACGCTGCACTCATCCGATGATCGAGAACGAGGAGCTGCGATGCGTGTCGCTCTGTTCCTGACCTGTGTCAACGACACGCTGTATCCGGACACCGGCCGTGCCGTGGTGAAACTGCTGACCAGGCTGGGCGTGGACGTCGACTTCCCGATGGGGCAGACGTGCTGCGGGCAGGCGCACTACAACACCGGGTATCGCCATGAGGCCGAGCCGCTCGCCCGGCATTTCTCCGATGTATTCGGGGAGTACGAGGCGATCGTGACGCCGTCCGGATCCTGTGGGGCGATGGTGCGGGAGCTGTATCCGCGGATGGGTGAGCGGGCGCGCGCCGAGGGGCGGGGCGACACCCTGGCCCGCACGCTGGCGCCGGTCGTACCGAAGACGTACGAGCTCACCGAGTTCCTGGTGGATGTGCTCGGGGTGACCGATGTCGGCGCGTACTACCCGCACACGGTGACCTACCACCCCACCTGCCACGGCCTGCGCAGCCTGGGCCTGGGCGACCGGCCGCGCCGACTGCTTCAGGCCGTCAAGGGTCTTGAGCTGCGCGAGCTGCCCGGAGCCGACGAGTGCTGCGGCTTCGGCGGGACCTTCGCCGTGAAGAACGCCGACGTCTCGGCGGCGATGGGCGCCGACAAGGTGCGCAACGCGGAGTCGACGGGCGCCGAGGTGCTGTGCGCCGCCGACAACTCCTGCCTGATGCACATCGGCGGCACCATGAGCCGCCTTCACACGGGCATGCGGCCCGTCCACATCGCGGAGATCCTGGCGAGCACGGAAGAGGAGCCGTCGGCATGAACGGAAGCACAGCGGAGGAGCCGTCGGCATGAACGAAAGCACAGTGGAGGAGCCGAGCACATGAGCGGGACCTTCGTCGGCATGCCGGCCTTCCCGGTAGCGGCGCATGAAGCCGTGCACAACGCCACGCTGCGCGGCAACCTGCGCCACGCCACCCACACCATCCGCGCCAAGCGCGCCACGGCGGTCGCGGAGGTGTCCGACTGGGCGGCGCTGCGCGAGGCCGGGAAGCAGATCAAGGACCACACCCTCCGTCATCTGGACGACTATCTGGTGCAGTTGGAGGCGTCCGTCACCGCCGCCGGCGGCATCGTGCACTGGGCCGCCGACGCCGAAGAGGCCAACCGGATCGTCACGGAACTGGTCGAGGCGACCGGCGAGAGGGAGGTCGTCAAGGTCAAGTCGATGGCCACGCAGGAGATCGGCCTCAACGAAGCCCTCGAAGCGGAGGGCATCCACGCCTACGAGACCGATCTCGCCGAACTCATCGTGCAGTTGGGCAAGGACCGCCCGTCGCACATCCTCGTCCCCGCGATCCATCGCAACCGCGGCGAGATCCGCGACATCTTCGTCCGCGAGATGAGCGAGTGGGGCCGCCCGGCCCCCGAGGGCCTGACCGACACGCCCGCCGAACTGGCCGAGGCCGCCCGTCTGCACCTGCGCGAGAAGTTCCTGCGCGCCAAGGTCGGCGTCTCCGGCGCCAACTTCATGGTCGCCGAGACCGGCACGCTCGTCGTCGTCGAGTCCGAGGGCAACGGGCGCATGTGCCTGACGCTCCCCGAGACCCTGATCTCGGTCGTCGGCATCGAGAAGATCGTGCCGACCTGGCGGGACCTGGAGGTGTTCCTCCAGACCCTCCCCCGCTCCTCGACGGCCGAGCGCATGAACCCGTACACCTCGATGTGGACGGGCACCACGGACGAGGACGGACCCCGGACCTTCCATCTGGTCCTCCTCGACAACGGCCGCACCGACACGCTCGCCGACGAGGTCGGCCGCCAGGCGCTGCGCTGCATCCGCTGCTCGGCCTGCCTCAACGTCTGCCCGGTGTACGAGCGGGCGGGCGGCCACGCGTACGGCTCGGTCTACCCGGGCCCGATCGGCGCCATCCTCAGCCCCCAGCTCCGGGGCACCGCGAGCGAGATCGACGCCTCCCTCCCCTACGCCTCCTCGCTGTGCGGCGCCTGCTACGAGGTCTGTCCGGTCGCCATCGACATCCCCGAAGTCCTCGTCCATCTGCGCGAGCGGGTCGCCGAGGGCGGTCAGGTGACGAAGGACGGCAACAAGGTCGTGCTCAAGCCCGCCAAGGGACATGCCGCCGAGCGGGCGGCGATGCGTGCCGCGCGCTGGGCGTTCAGCCGTCCCGGCGCGCTGCGCACCGGCCAGCGGCTGGCCTCGCGGACGCGCCGGTTCCATCCGCGGACGCTGCCGGGCCCCGGCAGGGCGTGGAGCGAGAGCCGTGATCTGCCGACAGTGCCCGCGGAGCCGTTCCGCGACTGGTGGCAGCGTACGCAGGGTGGAAGGGACGCGAAGTGAGCAGCAGGGATGTGGTCCTCGGCCGGGTGCGGCGCGCGATCGCGGACGTACGACAGGACGACACGCCGTACGAGCAGGCCGTCGACCGGAGTTATCTGCGCGAGCACGGTGCGCGCGGTGTCGCGGAGACGGTGGAGCTGCTCGCCGAGAATCTGGCGGACTACCGGGCGATCGTGCATCGCACCGATGCCGAGGAACTGCCGTATCTGATCATGCGGTTGCTGGCCGAGCGTGGCCCGCGGTACGTCCTGGTTCCGCCAGGGCTGCCACCGGAGTGGATGTCGGCTGCCGATCCCACCCGCGTCCACGACCGCGCGCTGAGCACCCCTCAGGAGCTGGACGAGGTGGAGAGCGTCGTCACCGGCTGCGCGGTGGCCATCGCCGAGACCGGCACCCTGGTGCTGGACGGCGGCCCCGACCAGGGCCGCCGCCGCATCACCCTCGTCCCCGACCATCACATCTGTGTCGTCCGCGTTCCCGACCAGGTCGTCTCCTCCGTCCCCCAGGCTCTGGAACGCCTCGACCCGACCCGGCCGTTGACCTGGATCTCCGGGCCGTCGGCGACCAGCGACATCGAGCTGGACCGGGTCGAGGGGGTGCACGGTCCGCGCACCCTGGAAGTGGTGCTGGTGAGCGATCAGTCCAGCGCGGACGTCACCTCGTAAGCGCCGGACGGGAGCCGGTAGGAGGCCGCCCCGTCGTCGAAGCCCAGGAACTCGACGCCGGGTACCTGGGCCAGCGGGGTCCGGCCGGCCCGGACGGTGGAGGGATCGGTGGCCGGGAGGCGCAGGGTCGCTTCGCTGTTGGCGGGGACCACGGCCCGGTAGGTCAGCGTCCGGCCCTGCACCGTCCATTCGCTGACGATCTCGCCGTAGGGCGAGACATGCGAACCGGCCACATGCGTGATCCTCCTCGTCGGATCGATGTGCGGCTTGAGCAGGAACTGCCTGAACCCGGGATGGTCCGGGTCGTTGGCGATGCCGGCCATGTCCTCGTACATCCACTCCATGATCGCGCCATAGGAGTAGTGGTTGAACGAGTTCATCTCGACCGGTCCGAAGCCGTCCTCCGTCGAGTACGAGTTCCAGCGCTCCCAGATGGTGGTGGCGCCGTTCCTCACCGAGTACAGCCATGAGGGCATGGCGTCCTGGAGCAGCAGCTTGTACGCGAGGTCGGCGCGGCCCTGGTCGGTGAGCACGGGGGCGAGCACGTTCACGCCGAGGAAGCCGACGGACAGGGTGTTCTCGGCGTACCGCACGCGGGTGCTGTCGGGGTGGGCCGCCTTGTAGGCCGCGTCGTTCCCGATGTTCTCGGCGAGCAGGTCGACGATCTGGCGGCGCTGGGCTTCGGTGTCGTACAGGCCGAGCTTGAGGACCCACACCAGGGCGGTCTGGCTGTTGTCCTCGGGTGCCGCGCCCATGATGGGGGACCCGCCGAGGCTGGATCGCACGGTCACCTTTCCGCCTTCGGTGCTGAGGTACTTGGCGATGAAGGCACGCTTGATGCCGGCGAAGAGCTCGTCGTACTTCTCGGCCTCTGTCGTGCGTCCGGTGGCTTTGGCCATCTGGGCCATCAACCGGGTGCTGTAGCCGTAGTAGACGTCGCTGACGAGTTGGGTGCCGGTGCTCTGCGGCGCCAGCCAGTCGGCGAAGAGGGCGCCCTGACCTGCGTAGGTCTCCCCCGTCTTCCGGTGGATCCAGTCCAGGTACTTGGTCATCGCCTCCCAGCTCCGGTCGACGACCGTACGGTCCCCGCTCATCTGCCACACCGTCCACGGGACGATCACGCCGCAGTCGGCCCAGCCGCTCACCGGGGCGGCGGCGTTGTAGCGGTTGCCCGGGGAGACGGCGGTGAACTGGGCGCCGTCCAGACCGTAGATCCGCTGCGAGTCGATCAGGTTCTCCTCGAAGTGGCTGAGGAAGTTGACCGCGTCGACGTTGTAGAGGCCCGTGTGGGAGAACAGCTGGGTGTCGCCGGTCCAGCCGAGGCGCTCGTCGCGCTGCGGGCAGTCGGTGGGCACCCACAGGTAGTTGCCGCGCTGGCCCCAGTGCACGTTGCTGATGAGCTGGTTGACCTGGGGGTCGTTCGTCGTGACGGTGCCGGTCTCGCGGATCGCGGAGGTGGCGACCTTGCCGGTCAGGGCGGTGACCGTGACCTCCGGCCCGGACGTCGTGACGGAGACGTACCGGAATCCGTAGAAGGCCAGCGAGTCCTGGTGGGTCTCGCCGGCGGGGTCGCCTCTGAGCGTGTACGTGCTGGTCGCCTTGGCGCCGCGCAGATTGGCCCGGTACACCGAGCCCTCGGGGCCGTCGGCGCCCTTGCTCGTGTCGTTGAGCATCTCGCCGAACGCGAAGGTGACGCGGGCGCCTTCGGGGCCGCGCACCGAGTAGCGGGGCACGCCGACCATGTTCTGGCCCAGGTCGAAGACGGCGGTGTCGCCGCCGCCGATCGTCACCGCGGCGCCGGCGGCCCGTGCGGGGTCGGTGACCGACCGGGCGTCGTCGACGACGATGTGCCCCCTGCCGTTGGCGCTGCCCGACTCCCCGGCCACCCCGGTGTACACGGTGACGGACCGCGGTGTCCGGTCCCACTGGGGCATCAGCCGGGCGGTCTCACCCGGGTAGGCCACCAGCTTCGCGCCGGGGAACCGGGTGACGAAGTCGTTCTCCTCGACTCCCTGCCAGGCTCCGTCGTCGAAGCCGTCCGCCGTCCAGCCGGGTATCTCCTCGCGGGCGTCGTAGGTCTGCCCGTCGTAGATGTCGTCGGCCCGGTAGGGGCCCGTGTCCGTCGCCTTCCAGCCGTCGCCGGGCTCGGTCACCACCGACTGCGAGGTTCCGTCGGCGTACCGCACGAGGAGCTTGGCCTTCAGGGCGAGCCGGTTGCCGTCCTTGGAGTAGTAGGTGCTTCCGTCGGAGATCCGGCTGTTGTACCAGCCGTTGCCCAGCACGGCGGCGAGAGTGACCCGCCGCTCTCCGGCGACCAGGTCCGTGACGTCGTAACTCAGGTAGCTGACCGTGCTGTCGTAGTTCGTCCAGCCCGGGGTGAGCAGTTCCTGGGTGGTGCCGCCCGCCTGGGGCACCGACACCCGGTGGCCGTTGACGTAGGCGTCGTACACGCCGAGGGCCGAGAGGTAGAGCCGTGCCTCGCGCACCGTCCCCTTCAGCGCGGCCTGTCGTCGCAGCAGCGGTGCCCCCGCGCTGTTCGGGGCCTTGCCGGCCATGCTGATCCACTTCGCGCCGTCCCAGCCCGCGATGCCGTCGGTGCCGCGCAGACCGGTCTCGAAGTGGGCGACCGGCGCGCCGGTGACGGCGTGGCCGTCCTCGTCCCACACGCTCACGGTCCAGAAGTAGCGCGTCGAGGCGCGCAGCCCGGTGCCGTCGTAGCGCACCGCCACCGAGTCCGGTGACGCGACGCGGCCGCTGTTCCACAGGTCGGCGCGGGCGCGGGTCAGCCGTTCGGGCGAGGTGGCCACCAGGATCTGATACGCCGTCTGCCGCCGGCCGCGGACCGGGGACGTCATGCGCCAGCCGAAGCGCGGCCGGTCCGCGTCCACGCCGAGCGGGTTCGTGCGGTGTTCCACCGTCAGCCCCGTCACGGAGGTCCGGCCGGAGGCCGGCGCCGCCCATGCCGTGCCTCCCGTGCCGAGTCCTGCGGCCATCGCGGCGGCGCCGACGCCCAAGGCCGTGCCGAGCACCGTTCTGCGCCGGACGTTGGTGGTTCCTTCGCCGTGTGTCGCTTCGTTCACGCCGTCATCCCTTCGGCTTCCGGAGAGGTGAGTTGTAACGTTTCACTCCGACTGGCTGCGAAGGTAGTGGCGGCTGGGGCTCATGTCCACCACCCCAACAACGCGACTCTCAGACAGAATCAGACAGAACTTCCCGTCGAGCAGCCACCATCCAGCAGCCGGATCTCGGCACCCTCCTCATCCGAATTGAAACTTTTCAAAAGCGGAGCTCGTACTTCCTGCTAGGGCGGACGCGGCTGGTGAGCGGGGATCCGGCGGCGCGGTTAGCGTGAGGGGATGATCCGGTTCGAGCAGGTCACCAAGCGCTACCCGGACGGCACGACCGCCGTGGACGGCCTGTCCTTCGAGGCCGCCGAGGGCGAACTCGTCACGCTCGTCGGCCCGTCGGGCTGCGGCAAGACGACGACCATGATGATGGTGAACCGGCTGATCGAGCCGACGTCGGGCCGGATCTTCGTGAACGGCGAGGACATCGCCGGCGTCGACCCGGTGCAGTTGCGGCGGCGCATCGGATACGTCATCCAGCAGGTCGGACTGTTCCCGCACCGCACGATCCTCGACAACACGGCGACCGTGCCGACACTGGTCGGCTGGAAGAAGGCGAAGGCCCGGGCGCGCGCCGCCGAGCTGCTCGATCTGGTGGGCCTGGATCCGACGACGTACGGCTCGCGCTATCCGGACCAGCTGTCGGGCGGCCAGCGTCAGCGGGTCGGCGTGGCGCGGGCGCTGGCCGCCGACCCGCCGGTGCTGCTGATGGACGAGCCGTTCGGGGCCGTCGACCCGGTGGTGCGGGAGCAGTTGCAGGACGAGTTCCTGCGGATGCAGCAGGCCGTGCGCAAGACGGTGCTGCTGGTCACGCACGACATCGAGGAAGCCGTGCGGCTCGGCGACCGGATCGCGGTGTACGGGCAGGGACGCATCGAGCAGTTCGACACGCCCGGGGCTGTCCTCGGCATGCCCGCCACGCCCTACGTCGCCGAGTTCGTGGGCGCCGACCGCGGCCTGAAACGGCTGTCGGTCACCGCGATCGAGGTCGACGACCTGGAGCAGCCGCCGATCGCGCGCCTCGACGAGCCCGCGGCGCAGGCCACCGCGCGGCTGCACACGGAGGGCGCCCGCTGGGCCGTCGTGCTCGACACGCAGGGCGATCTGCACGGATGGGTCGGGGTCGACGAACTCGCGCCGGGCGGCAGTGTCGGCGACCTCGCCCACCGGATGAACTCCTGGGTGCCCGTGGGCGCCCCGCTGAAACAGGCCTTCGGTGTGATGCTCCAGCACGACGCGGGCTGGGTCGCGGTGCTGGACGGGGCGCGCTTCCTCGGCGTCCTCACCCCGGCGAAGCTGCACGAGGCGCTGCGCCGGTCGGTGGACGCGGACGCGCTCGGGGTGTCGCGGGGTCAGGTGGAGTTCGACTCGGTGGCGGACGCCTGATCCGTGAGACCGTGCGGCACGCTCCGGGCCGGTTCGCGCGTGCGGTGCGCTCCGGGCCGGTTCGAGCGTGCGGTGCGCTCCGGGCCGGTTCGCGCGTGCGGTGCGCTCCGGGCCGGTTCACGCGTGCGGTGCGCTCCGGGCCGGTTCACGCGTGCGGTGCGCTCCGGGCCGGTTCACGCGTGCGGTGCGCTCCGGGCCGGTTCGAGCGTGCGGTGCGCTCCGGGCCGGTTCGAGCGGTCCAGCGGTCGGAAGGCCGGCGTTCGTCGAAGCCCGCCAGGAGGACGTGGGAACCGCCCCACCGCATCAGTCCGGTCACGACGTCTCGGTCGCGCCGGACGTTCACTTCAGCAGGCCTTTGTCCTTCAGACCGGACGTTCACTTCAGCAGGCCTTTTTCCTTCAGATAGGTCCGCGCCACGTCCGCCGGCAGCCGTCGCCAGCTGTCCACCTGCTGGTTCATCGACGCCAGATCGGCGGTGGTCAGTACGTCGTTGAGCTTGCCGAGCGCCTTGGTGACGCCCGCGCCGCCCGCACGGCCCCGGTTGACGACGGGGACGATGTAGTCGGCGTTCTGCAGGTGCTTGTCGTCGGCGAGCAGGACCAGGCCGAAGCCGTCCAGGGTCGCGTCCGTCGTGGTGGTCAGCACCATCTGGTCCTGGCCGCGCTGCACGGCCCGCTTCGCCTGGGTGGTGCCGACGCCCTTCGGGTCGACGGCGGTGATGTCGATGCCGTACGTCTTCTTCAGCCCCGGTTCGCAGTACGGCCGCTGCACGCACTCGTCGCCCGCCGCGAGCCGCACCTTCAGGCCGGACCGTCCCAGGTCGCTGAGCGTCTTGAGGTGATGCTCGCGTGCGTACGCCCCGGTCACGGCGAACGCGTTCTGGTCGACGGCCCGGCCGGGGGCGAGGACGGTGAGGCCGCGAGGCGTGGCCAGTTTGCGCAGGGCGGCCATCGTGGCGTTCAGGTCGGGCGAACCGACGGGCGGCGCGACGGAGCCGTTGGTCTTGGCGTTGAGCCAGTCCGCGAAGGTGGCCGCGTATTCGGGGACCACGTCGATCTGGCCCGATTCCAGGGCGGGTTCGTACAGTTCGCGGTTGGCCACGGTGAGCATGGACGTCTTGTAGCCGGCCTGGTTCAGCAGCTGCGCGTACATCTGCGCCAGCAGGTCGCTCTCGGTGAAACCGGCCGAGCCGATGGTCAGGTGCTTGCTGTCGCCGGGCGGGGCGGTGACCGCGCCCTGGTTCTCCAGAGACGGGCCGGTGGTGCAGCCGGTGAGCGACAGCAGCAGGCCCACGAGGACACCACGCCGGCTCACCGCGAGGCCCTCGTCCAGTGCGGGGCCAGCCGTTCCACGATCTCGAAGACTCCCTCGACGATCAGCGCGAACACGGCGACCAGCACGGCCCCGGCGACGACCTGGGGCGTACTCGCCAGATTGAACCCCGCGGTGATGATCCGGCCGAGTCCGCCGCCGCCCGCGAGCGCGGCGATGGTCGCGGTCGCGACGAGCTGTACGGCGGCGATCCGCACCCCGTTCAGCACCATCGGGAGCGAAAGGGGCAGTTCTACGTGAAACAGCATCTGCCGCCCGGTCATCCCCATCCCGCGTGCCGCCCGCACCACATCGCGGTCGACCTCGCGCATCCCGACATACGCGTTGGTGAGCAGGGGTGGCACGGCGAACAGGACCAGGGCGACGACGGTCGGACCCTCTCCGTACTTCCCGAGCGGGGTCAGGAGCAGCAGGACCAGGACGGCGAAGGTGGGGACGGCGCGGCCGATGTTGGAGATGTTGACGGCGAGCGCGCCGCCCTTGCCGAGGTGGCCGAGGACGAGGGCGACGGGCAGGGCGATCAGACAGCTGATGATCAGGCAGACGACGGTCAGGACGAGATGCTGGGCCAGGCGGTGCCGGATGCCGTCGTCGCCCGACCAGTGCGCGGGGTCGGTGAGCCAGGCCCAGGCGCCGGCCAGGGTGTTCATCCGCGGGCTGCCCTGGTCCAGGGCGTGATGAGCCGCTGCACGCCCAGCAGGAGGAGGTCCGCGGCGATGGCGATGACGACGCACAGCACGGACGCGGTGAGCACCTGGGCCTTGAAGTAGGTGTTCATTCCCGCGTAGATGAGGTTGCCGAGCCCTCCGAATCCGACGATCGCGCCGACCGTGACCAGGGAGACGGCGGAGACGGTGGCGATGCGCAGCCCGGCCATGGCGGCGGGCACGGCGAGCGGCAGTTCCACGGTGAGCAGCAGCCGGACGGGCCCGTACCCCATGCCGCGTGCGGCCTGCCGGGTCTCCTCGGGGACGGCGCGCAGCCCCGCAAGGATGTTCCGTACCAGGAGGGTCAGCGAGTAGAGGACGAGACCCGCGACGACCAGGGCGGCCGACAGTCCGTACACGGGCAGGAGCAGCGAGAACATCGCGAGGGAGGGGATGGTGTAGAGGATCGTGGTCACACCGAGCACGGGTCCGGCGGCCCAGCCCCAGCGGCGCGCCAGGACCGCCAGCGGCAGGGCGACGACCAGTCCGATGAGGACGGAGACCGCGGTCAGCTGAAGGTGCTGGACCACCGCGTCGAGGAGGATCTGGCGGCGGCTGCTCAGATACTCACCGCAGATCCACTCGTTGCGCGCGAGGCAGTCGTCCGGGGGCGCGGTCACCCGTCCATTGCACCGGAAGTGTCCGCAGGTCGGCGCGTTCTGATGACCCGTACGGGCGGTTGCCGCAGGAGCGGGGTGTCGTTGAGTACACCCTGGAATACGGGTTCTGCGCCTCCTGTGGTCCCGGCCCGGTCTCCGTAGCTTCGTCTCCATGGCACAGGGCGTGCCGGACGGAGAGTGATGACGATGTTTCACCGAACGCGACGTACGCACGACACGGGGCCCGCCCCCGAGGCTCTGCGGCTGGTCAAGGTCAGCAAGACGTTCGGGACGAAGGAGAGTGCCGTGACCGCTTTGGACGGGGTGACGCTCAGTCTGGCGCGGGGCACGTTCACCGCGGTGATGGGGCCCTCGGGGTCCGGCAAGTCGACGCTGCTGCAGTGCGCGGCCGGGCTCGACCGGCCCGACAGCGGCATCGTGATGGTGGACGGTACGGAGATGACGGGCGGCGACGAGGCCGAGTTGACGAAGTTCCGACGCAGCCGGATCGGCTTCGTCTTCCAGCAGTACAACCTGCTGCCGACGCTGACGGTCGCCCAGAACACGGTGCTGCCGCTCCGGCTCGCCCGGCGGCGCGTCGACCGTGCGCGGGCCCGGGAGATCCTGACGGCCGTCGGTCTCGGCGACCGGCTCGGCCAGCTGCCCGACCAGCTCTCGGGAGGACAGCGGCAGCGGGTGGCGATCGCCCGTGCGCTGGTCACCGAACCACGGGTGATCTTCGCGGACGAGCCGACCGGGGCGCTGGACACGCGCAGCGCGCGGGAGGTGCTGCGCCTGCTCCAGGAGGCGGTACGGGTGCACGGCAGGACGGTGGTCATGGTGACGCACGACCCGGTCGCCGCCTCGTACGCCGACTCCGTCGTGTTCCTCGCGGACGGCCGGCTCGCGGGCCGGATGCAGGCGCCGACGGTGGACGCCGTGGCGGAGCGCCTGGCGCACCTGGGCGACGACGCGCTGCTGGGGGTGTGAGCGATGCTGGCTCTGGCCCTGCGTTCTCTTCGCAAGCGCCCCGGGCGCTTCATGGCGACACTGTTGTCCGCGTTCCTGGGCGCGGCGATCATCATGACGTTCAACTCGATGCACGACACGGCCGGACGGCCCGGTGTCGACTCGGTGAGCGCGGAGTCGCTGTCCACGGCGGCGAGCGTCGTCGGCGGCTACGGCACCCTGCTGGTGTTCTTCGCGGTCGCCTCGACGCTGACGGTGAACGTCCGTCAACGCGGCGCCGAGATCGAGCTGTTGCGCTGCTCCGGAGCGACTCCGGCGCAGCTGAAGCGGATGGTCGTCGGCGAGGCGGTGGCGGTCGCGCTGATGGGTTCGGTGCTGGCGATCGGCCCGGCCGTGCTCGGCGGGCGGGCCCTGCTGAGCGTCTTCCAGGACAGCGGTCAGGTGGCTCGGTCCGTGGACTACTGCTTCGGTCCCATCGCCCTCATGTCCGGTGTCGGGATCACCGTGCCGGCGGCGGCGGGCGCGGCGTTCCTCGCGGTACGGCGGGCGACGCGGCGGCGTCGACCTCACGGCGGAGCCCGGAAGTTCCTCACCTACGCGGCCCTCGGCGTCGGCGGCGCGGCCGTCTGCTCGACGTTCGCGTTCTCGGCGGACGACGCCGCGCTGATGGCGCCTCCCGCGTACGGCGCGATCCTGCTGTCGGTGGGGGGCGCGCTGCTCGCCCCCAGGCTGCTGAAAGGCCTGCTGGACCGGCTCCCGCTGGCGGGCCCGAGCGGGTTTCTGGCCGTACGGAACCTGCGGCGGCGCGCCGACGAGCTGTCCGGTGTGCTGATGTCGCTGACCCTGTTCACCTGCATGGCGACGGCGACGCTGTCCATGCAGGCGGTCGAGAACGACGCGATCGACGCCTCGGGCGTGCCCAAGTCCGTCGACGCCAAGAACCTGGAGACCCTCAACCTCGTGGTCGTCGGGATCATCGTGGTCTTCTGCTGCGTCATGCTGATCAACTCCCTGTACGCGGCGACGACCTACCGCAGCCGGGAGTTCGGCCAGCAGCGGCTGGCCGGCGCGACACCCGGCCAGGTGCTCGGCATGGTCGGCGCCGAAGGCGTGATCCTGACGGTCACCGGTGTGTTCCTCGGCAGCGTGGCCGGTCTCGCGGGAATCGTCCCGTTCACCCTGGTCCGTGTGGACACGGCGTGGCCGGAGCAGGGACTCGGCATCTGGTTCGGCGTCGTCGCGGTGGCGGCGGCGGTGACGCTGGGCACCAGCCTGGTCACCGCCCGGCGCACCCTGCGGACGCCCGCCGTGGCGGCGGTGACGCTCGCCGCGTGAGGACCGCGCGACCCAGGGGCACCCGCCCGGGCGGGTGCCCCTTCGCCCGCGCTGGCACTCGTGCCCTCGAATGGCGACGATGGACTCGGACGATGTACGCGCAGGTACGGCCCGAGCCCGGAGGGGACGATGAACGAGGACGCCCAGGAGCCGGACCGGATCGTCGAGTTGCGGGAAGAAATAGACCAGTTGAAGGAAGCCGTCACCTCACACGCCGTGGTGGACCAGGCGATCGGCATGATGGTCGCCCTCGGGCGGGTCACACCCGATCAAGGGTGGACAGTTCTCCGGGAGATTTCCCAGCACACGAACATCAAGTTGCGCACCATCGCCGAGATGATCGTTGTGTGGGGGCAGAACGACGATCTGCCGCCCGATATTCGCGCGGTCCTCGAGGAAACCCTCGACGCATACGGGCCCGCGCAGATCCCGGATGACGCTCCGCCCACTCCGTAGCCCCGGTCATCTGGGCACACTCGCCGCACTCCGCGGCGTCGAAAGGGTTTGGATCGGGTGGGCTTCGGTAGCCGAGAAGAGGCGGGAAGCTGGCCAACCCTTCCCGGGAGGGTTCGGCAGTGAGCTCGCCTCCGGCCGCCCGGACCGAGGACACTCGACCGGGCGTCCGGGTCCACCCTCCGGCCGTTCCGGCAGCTACGCCGCGTCGGCGAGCGCCTGTTCCCGCACCATGGCGCAGGAATTGCTGATCAGCCGGGACACGTGCATCTGCGAGACGCCGAGCTGCTCCGCGATGCAGCTCTGCGTCATACCGCGGAAGAACCGCAGGTAGAGGATGGTCCGCTCGCGCTCGGGCAGCGCGCTCAGCAGCGGCTTGACGGCCTCACGGTCGACGACCAGGTCGAAGCCGGCATCCAGTTCGCCCAGGGCGTCCGCCAGCGCGTATCCGTCGTCGCTGCCCGGCAGCTCGGCGTCCAGGGAGAGGGCGGCGAAGCTGTCCAGCGCCTCCAGGGCGGTGCGTACGTCATCCTCGCTGAGGTGCGCGCACGCGGCGATCTCGGCGACGGTGGGCCGACGGCCCGGGATGGTCTGGGACAGCTCCCTCAGGGCGGCACGCACCCGGTTGCGCAGGTCCTGGACGCGGCGCGGCACGTGCAGAATCCACATGTGGTCGCGGAAGTGACGCTTGATCTCGCCCGTGATGGTCGGGATCGCGTAGCTCTCGAAGGCGTTTCCCCGCGCCGGGTCGTACCGGTCCACGGCCTTGACCAGGCCCAGTGCCGCGACCTGGCTCAGATCCTCGATGGACTCGCCCCGGCCGCGGAACCGGCTCGCTATGCGTTCCGCCATGGGCAGCCAGGATCTGACGATCTCGTCACGCAGTGCCTGCCGCTCGGGGCCGACGGGCAGGGCGGAGAGCCGGGCGAAGGCGTCGGCGGTGTCCGGGGCGTCGTCATGCGGATGTTGCTTCGTTTTGACAGTGGCGCGCATGGTGCTCACAACTTCCCTCAGGGGTACTGAGTGGACAGTCACCATGGGAGAGTGCGCGCGCGGACCTTTCGGCGACACCCGTGCCTGGCGTACCAGCTCCCACGGACGTGCCTCCTGTCCGAAGCACTAACTAAAGTTGAATTCCCCTCGCCGGAGCCCCACAAAACAAATTCGCAGACAGTGTGACGCTCGGCAATCAGTCGATCCTGGAATGTGACCGGAAATCCAGGAATTCACCTTCTTCATTTACGCACGGAGCGAGCCGCCGGCGCGCCCGGCCCCGAGCCGGGAGACGACCGGGCGTGATCGGAGTGACCGCCCTCCGTATCACCAGGATCACGCCGTGACCAGGGGTTCCGTTCAAGCGTTCAGGTTGCGTTCAGGCCCGTCGCGGCACCTGGCAATTCCTGCACCAGAAGCACCAAAGCGATGGCAAAGACCCCTGTGGAAAGGCCAGTTCGCCATGTCATCGTGCGGGCATGAGCACAGAGCACCTCACCCGTCACCGCCGCGTCGCGGCCCCCTCCGCCACCGCCCTGGCGAGCAAGGTTCCGGAAGTCACCGTCTATTTCTGGGTGATCAAGGTGCTGACCACCGGGATGGGCGAGACGGCCTCGGATTTCCTCGCCCAAAAGCTCGGCCCGGTCCCCGCCGTCGGCCTCGGCGGGGTGGCTCTGGCGCTCTCTCTGGCCGTCCAGTTCGCCGTACGCCGCTATGTCGCCTGGATCTACTGGACGGCGATCGTCATGGTGAGCGTGTTCGGCACGATGGCCGCCGACGTCCTGCACGTGGGTCTCGGCGTCCCGTACGCGATCTCGACGCCGTTCTTCATGCTGGCGCTGGCCGTCGTGTTCACCATCTGGTACGCGTGCGAGCGGACGCTGTCCATCCACAGCATCCGCACCCGGCGCCGCGAGATCTTCTACTGGGCCACGGTGCTGGCCACCTTCGCGCTCGGCACGGCCGCCGGGGACCTCTCCGCCACGATCGGCCTCGGCTACCTGGGATCGGCAGTCCTGTACGCCGTCGCCATCGCCGTCCCCGCCGTCATGCATCGCTGGGGCGGCCTCAACGCTGTGGCCGCCTTCTGGTCGGCGTACGTGATCACGCGCCCGCTCGGCGCGTCGGTCGCCGACTGGATGGCGCTCAGCCACGCCCGCGGCGGCCTCGCGCTGGGGCTGGGCCCCGTCACCCTCTCCTGGACCGTCGCCATCGTCGGCTTCGTCGCCTACCTGGCGGTCTCCCGGGGCGACGTCCGGGAGACGGCGGGCTCGACACCCGGCGCCGTATAGGGGCGGCGGCCGGTGGTCGTCGTCGCCAGGACCAGGACGGCCAGCCCGCACCCGGTGATGATCCACCACGCCGTCGCCCTGGTCCCGGTGGCGACCGCGGCGCCGATCACCGCGACGCCGAGCGCTGAGCCGACCTGGCGGCTGGTCGCGGCGAGGGCGGCGGCCAGCCCGGCCTGGGCGCGTGGGAGGCCGGCGACCGCCGTGTCGGTGATCGGTGCGTTGACGAAGCCGAAGCCGAGGCCGAACAGCGCGTACGTCAGCGACAGTTGGGCGTACGAGGGGTGGGTGGAGTGGGTGGTGAGGACGGTCAGTGCGCCGCTGGCGGTGATACCGGTCCCGGCGAGCAACAGCGGGATCCGTGGGCCTCGGCTGCCGACGAGCCGCCCGGACAGCGGCGGGCACACCAGGCACAGCACCGCCATCGGCAGCAGGCGCAGCCCGGCCGACAGCGGACTCAGGCCCAACTCCCCTTGTAGATAGAGGGCGTTGGCGAAGAGGAAACCGGCGAGGGCGGCGAACGCGAAGACCGCGGTCAGGGTGGCACCGCTGAAGGACGCGCTGCGGAAGAGCCGCGGGTCGATCAGCGGTTCGGCGCGCCGGATCTCGTACGGCACGAGCCCGCCCAGCGCGCCCGCCGCGGCGATCAGGCAGACCACGATCAGTGGTGAGGTCCAGCCCGCTCCGGGCGCCTCGATGATGGCGTACGTCAGCGCGCCGAGCAGGACGACGACCAGCACCTGCCCGACCGGGTCGGCCCGGCGGGCCCGTGTCGCGCGGGACTCCGGGACGAACAGCGCGGTGAGGACGAGTGCGGCAAGGCCGATCGGCACGTTCAGGCAGAACACCGACCGCCATCCGACCGACTGCACCAGGGCGCCGCCGAGGACCGGGCCGGCCGCCATGCTGACGCCGACCACCCCGCCCCACACGCCGATCACCCGGGCCCGCTCCCGGGGGTCCGGGAAGGTGTTGGCGAGGATGGCCATGGCGACCGGGGTGAGCATGGAGCCGCCGACGGCCTGCACCATGCGGAAGAGCACCAGCCACCCGGTGCTCGGCGCCAGACCGCACAGTGCCGAGGCGCCGGTGAAGAGCACCAGGCCGAGCTGGAAGATCCGTCGTCGCCCGACCCGGTCGGCGGTGGAACCGGCCGCCGTGAGCAGCGAGGCAAGGACGATCGTGTACGCGTCCAGGGTCCACTGCAGGCCGGCGACCGAGGAGCCGAGGTCCCGCCGCATGGCGGGCAGGGCGACATTGAGGATGGTGGTGTCGAGGCTGACGAGCAGGACGCTCAGACAGCAGACGGCCAGGACCAACGACCGTCGTGCGCCGTCGGGTCGGTACACGGGACGCTTCCCTTCATGGCCGGTTCGAGGTGTGCGCTTCGGCGAAGTCCCCTACCACCGCGAGGAGTTGCTCGGGCGTCTCCAGCTGGGGCATGTGCCCTGCGCGGGGAAGCAGCTCGAACCGGGCCTCCGGTATCGCCGCCGCGTACGCGCGCCCGTACTCGGCGTCGACGACCTCGTCGCTCTCGCCCCAGACCACGAGCGCCGGGTGCGTGACCTTGGCCAGCCGCTCGCGCAGGGTGGGGTCTTCCATGACGTACGGCCCGGAGTAGACCTGGAGGGCGGCCCGGTTGGCGGCCATGACCGCACGGGCGGCCTCCGGGAGGGCGGCGGGGTCGATCGCGAACTTCGCGGGGTCGTGGAAGGCGAGCCTCGAGAGTTCGGCGGGTGTGATGGAGAAGGTGTCCGCGATGGGGTGGCCGGGGACGAGGATGCCGGCGGCGTTGACGAGGACCACGCCGCTGATCCGGTCGCTGCCCAGCAGGGCCAGTTCGGCGGCGATCCAGCCGCCTATGGAGTTGCCGACGACGGTGACGTCCGTCAGGCCGAGTTCGTCGAGCAGCCGCAGGTAGGCCTGGGCGAGGGTGCCGACGTCGGCCAGCCGGTCGGGCCGGACGGTGCCGCCGAAACCGGGGTGGACGGGGGTGACGACCCGGGCGTTGCGCCGCTCGGCGAGGAGCCCCGCGAACGGCGCGACCGTCTGTGGGCCGCCGCCGCCGTGCAGCAGCAGGAAGGGACGGCCCTGCCCCTGGTCGTCGACGGTGACGTCGAGGTCGCCAAAGGGGAGGGAGAGGGTGTGGACGCTGCTGGTCATGGTGATTCCTTCAGGGAGTTGGCCGGTCAGGCGAAGTCGGTGGCGGGAACGGTCGCGTAGCGGCTCATGACCTTGATCGTCGACTCGGCGGTCATCTCCTGACCGCCGGCGATCATGTCCCGCAGGTCGCGGAAGTACTGCACATACAGGTCGGGCGTGAAGGTGTTGAGCATCACTGCGGGCTCGTCACCGGGGTTGGCGAAGGTGTGCGGGGCACCGGGCGGGATCATCGCGAGGGTGCCGGCCGGGGCGACGTGCGTGGTCTCCCCGATGGTGAAGTGCACGGTGCCGGACACGACGTAGAAGCCCTCGTCGTGCTGGGCGTGCCGGTGCTGCGGCGGGCCTTCGGTGTGCGGGGCGAGGGTGATCTCGCCGATCCCGATCCGGTGCCCGGTGGTGCTGCCGTCTTCGAGGATGCGCACCTGGGCCGGGCCGAGCCGGATCGTCTCGCCGCCGTCCGGGCCGACCACGGATACCTCGTTCACCGCTGCCTCCTTCATGTCCTTGGCGCCCTTCGTGAGAGCTCGCTCTCAGGAGATTAGGGGGACGACTCTCGTTATGCAAGTGGACTCTCATAACGAGAGCTGACAGTGGTAAAGTGCAGGCGGATGGAGGACGGCCCGCAGGAATGAGGACGCACCGATGACGACGGCACAGACGGACACCGGCCGCAGCAATCAGAAGAAGCGCACGCGTACGGCGATCGTCGAGGCCGCCCGCGAGCTCATCGGCACCGGCGACGAGGTGACCATGCCCGCTATCGCCCGCGCGGCCCTGGTCTCCGAGGCGACCGCCTACCGGTACTTCCCCGACCTCCCGTCACTGATCGGCGAGGCCCTGGCCGGCGTCTGGGCGGCCCCCGCCGACGCGCTCCGGCCGGTCGAGGACTCCGCCGACCCCGTCGAACGCACGGCCTTCGCCTGCGAGTTCCTGCTCCGCGGCATACTCGAGCGCCAGGGTGCGGTGCGGGCGATGATCGCGGCCACCATCACCCGGCCCGAGACGGTGACCATGAGACCCGGCATCCGCTTCGGGCTCATCGACCACGCGCTCGTACCGCTGGAGCACACCCTGGGGGCGGCGGACCCTGAGGCGTTCGCCCAGCTCAAGCGGGACCTCGCGGTGGTCGTCAGCGCGGAGGCGCTGTTCACACTCACCGACTTGTGCGGGCTCGACGCCGACACGGCCGTCGCCAGTGCCGTACGGACGGCGACCACGCTGACGGAGGCGGCGGTGCGCGCGGCCGGGCGGGGATGAATCGGGACCGGACGCACGGCCGCGCACCCGCGCCGGCGAGGTGAGGCGCGGTCGCGCACCCGCGCCTCACCTCGCCGGCGAGCGACCGACGCCCCGTCGGTGACCCCCGGCGCAGGCCCGAGGTAGTTACATCTGGTTGATTAACCTATAGTAAGTATCTATGGGCGACCTCAGCAGACCCGCAGACGACCCCGCCGACGTCGCGGAGGCACTCAGGCTCGCCGTGGGCCGTATCGCCCGGAGGATGCGGCAGGCGCATGCCGTGGGTGATCTGACCCTCTCGGAGAGGTCCGTCCTGGCGCGGCTGGACCTGGACGGCGCGGAATCCCCTGGGGTATTGGCCGAGTTGGAGCGGGTACGGCCGCAGGCGATGGCGACCACCCTGGCCTCGCTGGAGGAGCGCGGTCTGGTGAGCCGTCGGCCGGACCCCGCCGACCGCCGCCGCGCGGTGATGACGCTGACGGACGCGGGCCGCAAGGTGCTCGCCGACCGGCGCTCGGAGTCGGTACAGAATCTGGCCGCCGTACTCGAAGGGGATTTCACCCCCGCCGAGCGGGAGAAACTGCTCGAGCTGCTGCCGCTGCTCGACCGCCTCGCGGAGCGACTGTGACCCCCCGGCCACCGACAGCCGCCGTGGAGCCCGGGCAGGACGGGCGCTACAAGTGGATCGCGCTGTCCAACACGACGCTGGGCGTACTGATCGCGACCATGGACAGCTCCATCGTGATCATCTCCCTGCCCGCGATCTTCCGCGGCATCCATCTGGACCCACTGGCCCCGGGCAACATCGGCTATCTGCTCTGGATGATCCTGGGCTACCTGCTCGTCTCCGCGGTCCTCGTGGTCACGCTGGGCCGGCTCGGCGACATGTTCGGGCGGGTCCGGATGTACAACATGGGCTTCGCGATCTTCGCCTGCGCCTCGCTCGCCCTCTCGCTCGATCCGCTGAAGGGCGGCTCGGGCGCGCTGTGGCTGATCGGCTTCCGGGTCGTGCAGGCCTTCGGCGGGTCCATGCTGACGGCGAACTCGGCAGCGATACTCACGGACGCCTTCCCCGCCCGGCAACGCGGAATGGCGCTCGGCGTCAACCAGATCACCGCACTGGCGGGCCAGTTCCTCGGACTGCTCGCCGGTGGGCTGCTGGCCGGCATCGACTGGCGTGCGGTGTTCTGGGTCAGCGTGCCGGTGGGAGTGGTCGGCACGATCTGGTCGTACCGCAGTCTGCGCGAGACCGGCTCCCGCAAGCCGGGACGTATCGACTGGGTCGGCAACCTCACCTTCACCGTGGGCGCCGGCGCGCTCCTCGCCGCCATCACCTACGGAATCCAGCCCTACGGCGGCCATCCGACGGGCTGGACCAACCCCTGGGTGCTGGGCGGTCTGAGCGCGGGGGCGCTGCTGCTCGTCGTGTTCTGTCTCGCGGAGACACGGATCGCCGAGCCGATGTTCCAGCTGGGGCTGTTCCGCATACGGGCCTTCGCCGCGGGGAACCTGGCGGCGCTGCTCACCTCGATCGCCCGGGGCGGGCTGCAGTTCATGCTGATCATCTGGCTCCAGGGCATCTGGCTGCCGCTGCACGGGTACGACTTCGAGCGCACCCCGCTGTGGGCCGGCATCTTCATGCTGCCGCTGACGGTCGGATTCCTGCTGGCCGGGCCGGTGTCGGGCTATCTGTCCGACCGCTTCGGCGCGCGGCTCTTCTCGACGGGCGGGCTGGTCCTGGTGGCCGCCGCCTTCGTCGGGCTGCTTGTGCTGCCGGTGAACTTCTCGTACCCCGCGTTCGCGGCTCTCTTGCTGCTGAGCGGCATCGGACAAGGGATGTTCTCCGCCCCTAACACCTCGGCGATCATGGGCAGTGTGCCGCCGGAGCAGCGCGGGGCGGCGTCGGGGATGCGTGCCACGTTCCAGAACTCCGGCACCGCGCTGTCGATCGGGCTGTCGTTCTCCCTGATGATCTCCGGTCTCTCCAGCTCGCTGCCGACTGCCCTGAACAGCGGTCTGCAGGCACAGGGGGTGCCCGCGGGAACGGCCGCCCAGGTGGCCGGACTGCCGCCGGTGAGCACGCTGTTCGCGACCTTCCTGGGCAACAACCCGATCAGCAACCTGCTCGGCCCGAGCGGCGTCCTGCACACCCTGCCCGCGTCGAGTGTGCGGACCCTGACCGGGACGCGTTTCTTCCCCGAGCTGGTCTCCGGGCCGTTCCACCACGGGCTCGTCACCGTCTTCGGGGTGGCCACGGCGATGGCCCTGGTCGCCGCGCTCGCCTCGGCGCTGCGCGGCCGCCACCACACCGCCGGACCGGACAAGCCGGCCGGCTCGACGAAAGGACAGCGCTCATGTCGAAAAGCGCCCTCCTCGTGATGGACGTCCAGCGCGGCATCGTGGAGCGCTTCCCGGACCCGGACTATCTGCCGCGCCTGTCCGGTGCCGTCGACGCGGCCCGGGCGGCCGGCGTCCCGGTGATCTATGTGGTCATCGGATTCCGCACCGGACATCCGGAGATCAGCGCCCGCAACAAGACCTTCAGCGCGGTCTCGCGGGGCGGAGCGTTCGCCGACGGCGACCGCGACGCGGAGATCCACCCGGACGTCGCGCCCCGGCCCGGTGATCTCGTCGTCACGAAGAAGCGGGTCAGCGCGTTCGCGGGCAGCGACCTCGACATGGTCCTCCGGGCGGGCGACATCGACAGCCTGGTCCTCACCGGCATCGCCACCAGCGGTGTCGTCCTGTCCACGCTGCGGCAGGCGGCCGACCTGGACTTCGGCCTCACGGTCCTGTCCGACGGCTGCCTGGACGGGGACCCCGAGGTGCACCAGGTGCTCACCGAGAAGGTGTTCCCCCGCCAGGCCGACGTCCTGACGGTCGAGGCATGGGTCAAGACGGTCGCGGCGTAGGAGCCACGGGCAGCGACCTCAACACCCCCGTCGCGCAGCCCTGGCGGCCGGCCACGATAGGGGTGTGCGCGGTCCCCGATCGGTCCGGTTCCCTACGGTGTCGGACTCAGTGCACGGACAACCCGCCGTCGACGAAGATCGCCTGCCCGGTTACGTAGGCGGAGGCGCGGCCGGCCAGGAACACCGCCGCTCCGGCGAAGTCCTCGGCCAGGCCGTTGCGCCCGACCATCGTGCGCGCGGCCAGTGCCGCCACCCGCTCCGGGTCGGACGACAACCGCGCGTTGAGCGGGGTCATGACGAAGCCGGGCACCAGCGTGTTGCAGGTGACGCCGTACGGCGACCAGGCCTCGGCCTGAGAGCGGGCCAGCGACTCCAGCGCCCCCTTGGAGACACCGTAGGCGCCACTTTGGACGAAGGCTCGGTGCGCCTGCTGGGAAGTGACGTGGATGATCCGCCCGAAGCCCCGCTCGGCCATGCCGGGCCCGAACCGCTGGCCCAGCAGGTACGGCGCCTCCAGGTTCACCGCCATCGTGGCGTCCCACACGTCGTCGCCCAGCTCGCCCATCGGTGGCCGCAGGTTGATCCCGGCGCTGTTGACGAGGATGTCGGGCTCGCCGAACACCTCGGCTGCCCGCTCAGCCGCCGCGCGCACCCCGGCGCGGGTACCGAGGTCGGCGCTCACCCACGCCGCCCGGCAGCCGTCCGCCGTCAGTTCGTCGACCGTGGCCGCCAGTTCCGACTCCTTGCGTGCCACGATCACCACGCTCGCCCCCGCTCGCGCGAGAGCCCCGGCGACGGCTCGGCCGATGCCGGAACTGCCGCCCGTCACCACGGCGACCCGGCCGTCCAGCGAGAAGAGTTCGGAGAGGTAGGTGCGCGAGGTCATGCCCGCACCCTAGATGATCGATTCCGAGGGACCGGCTGCGCGCGCAAGGGGAGAGAGTCATGGTGTCAGCCGTTGTTGAAGGCGATCTTCAGGACGCCCGCGCACGTCATAGCACCCTGCCGGCTGGGGTTGCATGCCGCCCTTTCTGGAATGTTGCACTGCGAGTGAGTCAATATCTGTGCTCTTGAGGTGAGAGTTTGACGGACCACTCCGTGAGAGTTTGACGGACGATGCAGAGAGAGTTTCTGCCGTAATGAGCGGAGTGGAATTATTCAACCGACGCGGGCCGTTGCGGCATGCTACTGTCGATCTCAGTTGCAGTCGTGGTTCCCAAAACTTGAAGTGGCTCCACTCGGCTCTTGCCGGTGGGGAACGCTTTTGTATTTCCGGTCATTTCCGGGCGGGGTAATCATCGCGGCGACACGGTGTTCGCACAATGCAGGCGCCGGTGTACTGCCCCAAAGGAGATATGACATGGCTGCTGGTACCGTGAAGTGGTTCAACGCGGAAAAGGGTTTCGGCTTCATCGAGCAGGACGGTGGCGGCGCTGACGTTTTCGCCCACTTCTCGAACATCGCCGCTCAGGGTTTCCGTGAGCTGCTCGAAGGCCAGAAGGTGAACTTCGACATCGCGCAGGGCCTGAAGGGCCTGACGGCCGAGAATATCGTTCCGGCCTGACGCTGACGCACGCTTTGTAGCTGGGGCCCGCATCCTTCGGGGTGCGGGCCCCAGCTACACGCATTTCCCGCAGTGGTTTCACCCGCGGGACGGCTCGGAGGAATCCGCAGTCTCATCACACGCTACTCCTCCTTCGGGGATGCAGGCGCATCCTGAAGAGCTGCACCGGACTCGACGCCCGGATTCCACGTTCCCCCTGCATCACCTATTTCAGCATTTACGCCCGTGCGGATTTCCGTCGGCCGGATGTGCTTTGACATCGGTCCATACTTGTAATTCCGTGCTGCTCATCGCTTGCGGGAATTCCTTGATATGCGCCGCATCGAGGAAGGTTCCGCATGAACCGCACACGCACGAACGACCGCTCCACCCGCACCCGTAATGGCAGTACCGCCGCCGGAAAGGTCGGCAGCCGCTTCGGCTCGCCGGCACCGCGCCGTTCCGGCGGCCCGGCCCGTTCCGGCGGTTACGGCCGCCGACCCGCCACAGTGCAGGGTGAGTTCGCGCTCCCCAGGACGATCACCCCCGCGCTGCCTGCCGTGGAGGGCTTCGCCGATCTCGCCATGCCCGAGCAGCTGCTGGCCGAACTCGGCAGGCAGGGCGTGAGCGCGCCGTTCCCGATCCAGGGCGCGACGCTGCCGAACTCCCTGGCAGGCCGTGACGTCCTGGGCCGCGGGCGCACCGGTTCCGGCAAGACCCTCGCCTTCGGCCTCGCTCTGCTCGCCCGGACCGCCGGACAGCGTGCTGAGCCCCGCCAGCCGCTGGGGCTGATCCTCGTACCGACGCGTGAGCTGGCGCAGCAGGTGACCGATGCGCTCACTCCGTACGCCCGCTCCGTCAGGCTGCGGCTGGCCACGGTGGTGGGCGGGATGTCGATCGGCAAGCAGGCCGGCGCGCTGCGAGGCGGGGCCGAGGTCGTCGTCGCGACCCCGGGCCGGCTCAAGGACCTCATCGACCGTGGCGACTGCCGGCTGAACCAGGTGAGCGTCACGGTGCTGGACGAGGCCGACCAGATGGCCGACATGGGGTTCATGCCGCAGGTCACCGCGCTGCTCGACCAGGTGCGTCCGGAGGGGCAGCGGATGCTGTTCTCCGCCACCTTGGACCGTAACGTCGACCTGTTGGTGCGCCGCTATCTGACCGACCCTGTCGTGCATTCGGTCGACCCGTCGGCCGGTGCGGTCACGACGATGGAGCACCACGTCCTGCACGTTCACGGCGCCGACAAGCACGCCGCCACGACCGAGATCGCCGCCCGCGACGGCCGCGTGATCATGTTCCTGGACACCAAGCACGCCGTCGACCGGCTCACCCAGGACCTGCTCAACAGCGGGGTACGGGCCGCCGCGCTGCACGGCGGCAAGTCGCAGCCGCAGCGCACCCGCACGCTGGCGCAGTTCAAGACGGGGCACGTCAGCGTGCTGGTGGCGACCAATGTCGCGGCGCGCGGCATCCACGTCGACAACCTCGACCTCGTCGTCAACGTCGACCCGCCGACGGACCACAAGGACTACCTCCACCGCGGCGGCCGTACCGCCCGCGCCGGCGAGTCCGGCAGCGTCGTCACCCTCGTCACACCGAACCAGCGCCGCGACATGGTCCGCCTCATGTCGGACGCCGGGATCCGGCCGCAGACCACCCAGATCCACTCGGGCGACGAGGCCCTGCACCGGATCACCGGCGCCCAGGCCCCGTCCGGCATCCCGGTCGTCATCACCGCACCGGTCGTCGAACGCCCCCAGCGCAGCGCCTCCTCCCGAGGCCGACGTCGCCCCTCTTCGGTGACCCGGCGCGCGCAGGGTCGCCAGTCCGTCTTCGATGCGGCGGCCTAGAACCTTCGTGATCAGGAAGCTGACCCATCTCTGCAGGAGGCACCTTTGACACTGGTTCAGATGCAGCCCCGCCCGGCGGTCGCCAACCCCGTGCACGGGACGGTGGCTGAGGTCATGGACGCGGCCGGACCGCAGGTCTGTGACGACATGAGCGTCGAGGTGGCGCTGTCCGTCATGGCCGCCGCCCGCACGGGCCGGCTGGTCGTCTGCGACCAGGACGGCCAGTGCACCGGACTGGTCACCCAGGCCGAACTCACCGCCGTCCGCGCCAGCTCCGCCTACACGGACCGCGTCCGCCTGCGCGACATCCTCGGCGACCACGGGTCGTTCACCTCACCCGTGACCACGATGGCCGAAGCCGGGCACGCGATGCGCTCCCGCCGGCTCGGTGCCCTGCCGGTGGTCGACGAGCAAGGCAGCGCCCTGGGCGTCCTCGCCCTCTCCCGCTGAACCGCCTCACCCTGGCCGGACCGTTCTCCCCTTCTCTCTGTGAGGCCACATGCGCTGCGTCATCGCCCGCTTCCCCTTCGAGCTCACCAAGAGCGGCGTGCTGGAATCGATGAAGGGCATCAAGCCCGAGCCGGTCACCGGCGAATCGGTGATCATCGGCCGCCGCCACTACCCCGTCAAGCAAGTCGGCCAGGTCATCACCCGCCAGGACCGCCGTGACTTCAGCGCCGCCGAAGTCCTCCGGGCCATGACGCAGCTCGGCTTCACCTGCCGCACCCTCCCCAAGGCCGCACCCGTACGCATCCTCAGCTCGCTCCAGCACGCTTCCGCGATGCTCGGCTCCCCCATGCCTGTCTGACCGACGGGACAGGCAACGAGCCGACACCTGAACAGCAGGGTGGGGGCCGGCGGCGGGCGGG
>NZ_JBHVWZ010000016.1:0-84129 GCF_042881985.1 Streptomyces sp. NPDC058246
CCGATGCCGATGTTCACGATGTTCCTGATGCGCTTGCCGGTGTGGCCGGTCCACTCACCCGAGCGGACCCGGCCGGCGAAGTCGGCCATCTTGTCGAGCACGGCGTGCACCGCAGGGACGACGTTCTCCCCGTCGACCTCGATCACCGCGTCCCGCGGAGCGCGCAGCGCGGTGTGCAGCACCGCACGGCCCTCGGTGACGTTGATCTTCTCGGCACGGAACATCGCGTCACGCAGGCCGAACACGTCGGTCGCGGCAGCCAGTTCCTGGAGGAGGGCGAGGGTCTCGTCGGTGATCAGATGCTTGGAGTAGTCGATCCGCAGATCGCCGACCCGGACGACGTAGCGCTCCGCGCGCGACGGGTCGGCGGCGAACAGCTCACGCAGCTGCGGGCGCAGCAGCGCGTCCGCGCGGTGGTCCTCCAGGGCCACCCACTCCGGGCGCCGCGTGAGCTTGGGGGAGTCAGCCATGGCTGGGGGTCTCCTCGGTGCCCTCGCCGCGCAGGGCGACGGCGTACATCTCGTCCGCGTCGAGGCGGCGCAGCTCCTCCGCGATCAGCTCGGAGGTGGAGCGCACCTTCAGCGCGAGCGTGCGGGGCGGCTGGCCGGGCAGGGACAGCGTGGCCAGCGGGCCCTCGGGACGGTCGATCACGATCTCGCCGTTCTCGGTGCCGAGCCGTACGGCGGTCACGACCGGCCCCTCAGTGACGACCCGCTCGACGGGGACCTGGAGGCGGGCCTCCAGCCAGCGCGCCAGCAGTTCGGCGCTCGGGTTGTCGGCCTCGCTCTCGACGGCCGCCGAGATCACCTTCGTACGGGCCTGGTCGAGCGCGGCGGCCAGCATCGAGCGCCACGGTGTCAGCCGCGTCCACGCCAGGTCGGTGTCACCTGGCGCGTAGGAGGCGGCGCGGGCCTCCAGGGCGACGAGCGGGGCCTCGACCGCGTACATGTCGGTGATCCGGCGCTGCGCGAGGGCGCCCAGCGGGTCCTTGACCGGGACGTCGGGCGCGTCCACCGGCCACCAGACGACGACCGGGGCGTCCGGCAGCAGCAGCGGCAGCACCACGGAGTCGGCGTGGTCGGACACCTCGCCGTACGTCCGCAGCACGACCGTCTCGCCGGTGCCCGCGTCCGAGCCGACGCGTACCTCGGCGTCCAGCCGGGAGTTGGTGCGGTCGCGCGGGGTGCGAGCGACCCGCCTGATGACGACCAGGGTGCGCGAGGGGTGCTCGCGGGAGGCCTCCTCGGCCGCCTTGATCGAGTCGTACGCGTTCTCCTCGTCGGTGACGATGACCATCGTCAGGACCATGCCCACGGCGGGGGTGCCGATGGCCCGGCGCCCCTGCACGAGCGCTTTGTTGATCTTGCTTGCCGTGGTGTCGGTCAGGTCGATCTTCATGGCCTGCGCCAGCTCCGTCCGTCTCGTGCGAGCATCTCGTCGGCTTCCTTCGGGCCCCAACTGCCCGAGGGGTACTGCGCGGGCTTGCCGTGCGTGTCCCAGTACCCCTCGATCGGGTCGAGGATCTTCCACGACTCTTCCACCTCTTGGTGCCGGGGGAAGAGATTGGCGTCGCCGAGCAGGACATCCAGGATCAGCCGTTCGTACGCCTCCGGGCTGGACTCGGTGAACGACTCGCCGTACGCGAAGTCCATCGTGACGTCCCGGATCTCCATCGACGTACCCGGCACCTTCGATCCGAAGCGCACCGTCATGCCCTCGTCCGGCTGGACGCGGATGACGATCGCGTTCGCGCCGAGTTCCTCGGTGGCCGTGGAGTCGAAGGGCGAGTGGGGCGCGCGCTGGAAGACGACCGCGATCTCGGTCACCCGGCGGCCCAGGCGCTTGCCGGTGCGCAGGTAGAAGGGGACGCCCGCCCAGCGGCGGTTGTCGACCTGGAGTTTGACGGCCGCGTAGGTGTCGGTCGTCGACGCGGGGTCGATGCCGTCCTCCTGGAGGTAGCCGCGCACCTTCTCGCCGCCCTGCCAGCTCGCGGCGTACTGGCCGCGCACGGTGTGCTCGCCCAGGTTCTCCGGCAGCTTCACGGCCCTGAGGACCTTGAGCTTCTCGGTGAGCAGCGACTCGGCGTCGAACGAGGCCGGCTCCTCCATGGCGGTCAGCGCCATCAGCTGGAGGAGGTGATTCTGGATCACATCCCGGGCGGACCCGATGCCGTCGTAGTAGCCCGCGCGGCCACCGATGCCGATGTCCTCGGCCATCGTGATCTGGACGTGGTCGACGTACGACCGGTTCCAGACGGGCTCGTACATCTGGTTGGCGAAGCGGAGCGCCAGGATGTTCTGGACGGTCTCCTTGCCGAGGTAGTGGTCGATGCGGAACACCTGGTCCGGGTCGAACACCTCGTGCACGATCGCGTTCAGTTCACGCGCACTCACCAGGTCGTGGCCGAACGGCTTCTCGATGACCGCGCGGCGCCAGGAGCCCTCCGGCGCGTCCGCCAGTCCGTGCTTCTTGAGCTGCTGGACGACCTTCGGGAAGAACTTCGGCGGTACGGAGAGATAGAAGGCGTAGTTGCCGCTGGTGCCCCGGGAGGAGTCCAGCTCCTCGACCGCCGCGCGCAGTTGCTTGAACGCCGTGTCGTCGTCGAAGTCACCCGGGATGAACCGCATGCCCTCGGCGAGCTGCTGCCAGACCTCCTCGCGGAACTCCGTACGGGCGTGCTCGCGCACCGAGTCGTGGACGACCTGCGCGAAGTCCTGGTCCTCCCACTCACGGCGGGCGAACCCCAGGAGCGAGAAGCCCGGCGGAAGCAGGCCCCGGTTGGCGAGGTCGTACACGGCCGGCATCAGCTTCTTGCGGGACAGGTCGCCGGTGACGCCGAAGATGACGAGGCCGGAGGGGCCCGCGATACGGGGGAGACGACGGTCGCGCGGGTCGCGCAGGGGGTTGTCCCAGTCGGCGGCAGGGACGCCGAGCGCCTCGGCGAGGGCCCGCGCCGTCAGCTCACCCTGCCGCGAGGTCGCGTCGGCCGGTTCGGTGTTCGCGTCGCCGGATCCCGTCGTCGCGTCGGCCGGTTCGGTGTTCGCGTCGCCGGATCCCGTCATCGTGTCGGCTGGTTCGGTGCTCGCGTCGCCGGATCCCGTCGCGTCGGCCGGTTCGGTGCTAGCGCCGCCGGATCCCGTCGTCACCACGGCCGGTTCCACGGGCGTGTCACCAGGTCCCTGCGTCGCGGTGGCCGCATCCTGCGCGGCGCTGTGGGGAATCGCCTCACGCTCGGTCATTCCCCCTCAACTCCCTTGCTGCCGAGCGAGGCCGTGACGGCCTCCAGCAGCTCCTGCCAGGCGGCCTCGAACTTCGAGACGCCCTCGTCCTCCAGCTGCTTCACGACCTCGTCGTACGAGATCCCGAGCGCCTCGACGGCGGCCAGGTCGGCGCGGGCCTGCTCGTAGCCGCCGGTCACCGCGTCGCCGTGGAGGTCACCGTGGTCGGCGGTGGCGTTCAGGGTCGCCTCCGGCATGGTGTTGACCGTCCCAGGCGCGACCAGCTCGTCGACGTACAGAGTGTCCTTGTACGCCGGGTCCTTGACGCCCGTCGAGGCCCACAGGGGGCGCTGCTTGTGGGCGCCGGAGGGGGCGAGGGCGGTCCAGCGCGCACCCCCGAAGACGTCCTCGTACGCCTCGTAGGCGAGCCGGGCGTTGGCGAGCGCCGCCCTGCCCTTGAGGGCGAGGGCCTCGTCCGTGCCGGCCTTCGCCAGCCGCTTGTCGATCTCGCTGTCGACGCGGGAGACGAAGAAGGAGGCCACGGAGTGGATGGTGGACAGGTCGATGCCCGCCGCCCGCGCCTTCTCCAGGCCCGCCAGGTAGGCGTCCATCACCTCGCGGTAGCGCTCCAGCGAGAAGATCAGCGTGACGTTGACGCTGATGCCGAGGCCGATGACCTCGGTGATCGCCGGGAGACCTGCCTTCGTCGCCGGGATCTTGATCATCACGTTCGGGCGGTCGACCAGCCAGGCGAGCTGCTTGGCCTCGGCGATCGTCGCGGCGGTGTGGTGGGCCAGACGCGGGTCGACCTCGATGGAGACCCGGCCGTCACGACCGCCGGTCGCGTCGTGCACCGGGCGCAGGATGTCGGCGGCGGCGCGCACGTCGGCCGTCGTCATCATGCGGACGGCCTCGTCCACCGTCACGCCGCGCACGGCGAGGTCGGCCAGCTGCTCCTCGTACCCCTCGCCCGAGCCGATGGCGGCCTGGAAGATGGAGGGGTTGGTGGTGACGCCCACCACGTGCTTGTGCTCGATGAGTTCGGCGAGGTTGCCGGAGGCGATCCGCTTGCGCGACAGGTCGTCCAGCCAGATGGAGACGCCCTCGTCGGAGAGGCGCTTCAGGGTTACCGCGGTCGCGGTTGCTTCGGTCACAGTGATCATCTTCCTTGGTGCGATCGGATCAACCGCGGGCTGCGGTAAGAGATTCCCGCGCGGCGGCGGCGACGTTCTCGGCGGTGAAGCCGAACTCGGCGAACAGGGTCTTGGCGTCGGCGGAGGCGCCGAAGTGCTCCAGGGACACGACGCGTCCCGCGTCACCGACGTACCGGTACCAGGTCAGGCCGATGCCCGCCTCGACCGCGACGCGGGCCTTCACGGACGGCGGAAGGACGCTCGCGCGGTACTCCGGCGACTGCTCCTCGAACCACTCCACGGACGGCATCGACACGACCCGCGTCCCGACGCCCTCGGCTTCGAGCAGCTCGCGCGCGGCGACGGCGAGCTGTACCTCGGAGCCGGTGGCGATGAGGACCACGTCGGGGGTCTCGGACGAGGAGTCGCGCAGGACGTAACCGCCCTTCGCCGCCTCGGGGTTGGCCTCGTACGTGGGCACGCCCTGACGGGTGAGCGCCAGGCCGTGCGGGGCCGGGTTCGTGGCGTGCCGCTTGAGGATCTCGGCCCAGGCGATCGCGGTCTCGTTGGCGTCGGCCGGGCGGACGATGTTCAGGCCGGGGATGGCGCGCAGCGAGGCGAGGTGCTCGACCGGCTGGTGGGTGGGGCCGTCCTCGCCGAGGCCGATGGAGTCGTGGGTCCAGACGTACGTCACCGGGAGCTGCATGAGGGCCGACAGGCGTACGGCGTTGCGCATGTAGTCGGAGAACACCAGGAAGGTGCCGCCGTAGATGCGGGTGTTGCCGTGCAGCGCGATGCCGTTCATCTCGGCGGCCATCGAGTGCTCGCGGATGCCGAAGTGGACGGTGCGGCCGTAGGGGTCGGCCTCCGGGAGCGGGTTGCCCTTCGGCAGGAAGGACGAGGCCTTGTCGATGGTGGTGTTGTTCGAGCCGGCGAGGTCGGCGGAGCCGCCCCACAGCTCGGGGAGCACGCCGCCGAGCGCTTGGAGGACCTTGCCGGAGGCGGCACGGGTGGCGACGGACGTGCCCGCCTCGAACACCGGCAGCGCGGCCTCCCAGCCCTCGGGCAGTCGGCCGGCCACGACACGGTCGAAGAGCTTCGCGCGCTCGGGCTGTGCGGTGCGCCACTCGGCGAGCTGCTTGTCCCAGGCGGCGTGCGCCTCGGCGCCCCGGTCGAGGGCCTGGCGGGCGTGGTCCAGCACCTCGGTGTCGACCTGGAAGGTCTGCTCCGGGTCGAAGCCGAGGATGCGCTTGGTGGCGGCGATCTCCTCGGCGCCCAGCGCGGAGCCGTGGGAGGCCTCGGTGTTCTGCGCGTTCGGTGCGGGCCAGGCGATGATCGTGCGCATCGCGATGATGGAGGGGCGCCCGGTCTCGGCCTGGGCCGTCCTGAGGGCGGTGTGGAGGGCGTGGACGTCGATGTCGCCGCCCAGCGCGGGCTCGATCCGCTGCACGTGCCAGCCGTACGCCTCGTACCGCTTCAGGACGTCCTCGGAGAACGCGGTCGCCGTGTCGCCCTCGATGGAGATGTGGTTGTCGTCGTAGACGAAGACGAGGTTGCCCAGCTTCTGGTGGCCGGCGAGGGAGGAGGCCTCCGCGGAGATGCCCTCCTCCAGGTCGCCGTCCGAGACGATCGCCCAGATGGTGTGGTCGAAGGGGGACTCGCCCTCGGGGGCCTCGGGGTCGAAGAGGCCGCGCTCGTAGCGGGCGGCCATCGCCATGCCCACGGCGTTGGCGACACCCTGGCCGAGCGGGCCCGTGGTCGTCTCGACGCCCGCCGTGTGCCCGTACTCGGGGTGACCGGGCGTCTTCGAACCGTGCGTGCGGAACGCCTTCAGGTCGTCCAGTCCGAGCTCGTAGCCCGACAGGAAGAGCTGGGTGTAAAGAGTCAGCGAGGTGTGGCCGGGGGAGAGGACGAAGCGGTCGCGGCCGGTCCACTCCGGATCGGCGGGATCGTGACGCATCACCTTCTGAAAGATCGTGTACGCGGCCGGGGCCAGGCTCATCGCGGTGCCCGGGTGACCGTTTCCGACCTGCTGCACGGCATCGGCCGCGAGCAGACGGGCCGTGTCGACGGCACGCCGGTCCAGGTCGGTCCACTCGAAACTGTCGGGGCTGTGCGTGCTCATCTTCAAGAAGTCCTCACGAGAGGGGCCATCACTGTCGGTACGCCTTCAAAACTAAAAGTCTGACTTTTGCTGGGGAAGGTGCCCGTGTGTCAGCCTTCGGTGAAAGTGGGACATCGACAGCAGGGCCGAGCCGCCGCGAGAGGGACATGGCAGACAGAACCACCCGAGCCGCCCAAGAGGGCGACGGGATCAGAACCTTTCCCTTCCCTGTCGACCTGAGCCTCTCCGGCGTCGGCATGCAGGTCGGCCCGATGGGCACCGGCCGCGTCTGGCACGCGGAGGCGCCCCTGGAGCGCGTGCACCGGATCGACTTCCACGTCGTGATGTTCTTCCACGCGGGCCCCGTCACGCACATGGTCGACTTCGCCGAGTACGAGGTCTCCGCGGGGGACATCCTGTGGATCCGCCCCGGTCAGGTGCACCGCTTCTCGGGCACCGACCGCTACCGCGGCACCGCCCTGACCATGCAGCCCGGCTTCCTGCCACGGGCGACCGTCGAGGCGACCGGCCTCTACCGCTACGACCAGCCCCCGCTGCTGCACCCGGGCGGGGACCAGCTGGCCGCGCTCGAACACTCCCTCGCCCAGCTGGAGCGCGAGTACAACGACACGACCACGCTGCCGCTCAGTCTGCACACGGCGGTGCTGCGGCACTCCCTGACCGCGTTCCTGCTGCGCCTCGCCCATCTCGCGGCGAGCTCCGCCGAGGCGGCCCGCCGGCCGACCGACACCACGTTCACCCGCTTCCGGGACGCGGTGGAGAAGGACTTCGCCACCAACCACAGCGTCAGCGCGTACGCCGACGCGCTCGGCTACTCCCGCCGCACCCTGGTCCGCGCGGTGCGCGCGGCCACCGGCGAGACCCCGAAGGGCTTCATCGACAAGCGGGTCGTTCTGGAGGCCAAGCGCCTCCTCGCCCACACGGAACTGCCCATCGGCCGCGTCGGCGTCGCCGTCGGCTTCCCCGACTCAGCCAACTTCTCCAAGTTCTTCCACCAGCACACGGGTACGACGCCGGTGGCGTTCCGCGCGGAACTGCGCTGAAAGGGGGCGGACCGCAAGGCCCACCCCCTTCCCTCAACTGCTTACTACTTCTGCTTACTAGTTCTGCTCACTACTTCTTCATCACCAGCCGATGCCGAGCGTCAGCCCGGTCGGCGGGTTCGCGTTGCCCAGGATCTGCACCGACGACTGGTCGTTGATGTCGTCGTAGGGGAAGGCATAGGCACGCTTGTCGAGGCCGACGGTGTGCAGGAAAGCGGCGTAGTCGTTCTTGACGCCTCCGGTGTAGTAGGCGGACGGGGTGTACCAGGCCGAGGTGTCGAGCGCCACGCCCCGGTTGAACGCGGCGCAGAACTCCGCGCCGAGCTGCTTCTCCGGATCGCTGCCCGAAGCCAGCGCGCCCGCGCAGGCCACGACGTCCGGGGAGGACGGTTTCTGGAGCGTGTAGGGGCCGGCACCGTTCTTGGTGAAGGTGAGGGTGCTCCCGGAGACCTGGCCGGTGAAGGTCTCACCGAGCCGGGTCAGCTTGAAGGGGTGGGTGGAGTAGTAGGACCAGGTCTGGTCGACGTACGACTGGAGGTAGCCGGCCTGTGAGCCTCCCGCGAGGAAGAGGTTCGAGGAGCGCGGGGCGACGATCCGGTACGTGTTCTGCAGCGGCCTGAAGGCCGCGCCCACCGAGGCGGCGTACTGCGACATCACCTGGGCGCGGGTCAGCGTGATGCCGCGCGTGGTGTCGTAGCCACTCGACGACTGCGTGAGCCGCGAGGTCATCGGGAAGCCGAACTGGTCGACCTGGGTGGTGTTGCCGCCGAACGCCACCTGCCCGAAGACGTATGTGTACTCGTACCAGTCGTAGTAGACGTCGCTGTTGGGGTCGTTCGGGTTGCGCAGGTCGGGGCCGCCCCAGCCTTGGTCGTCCGGGGAGACCGGGATGTACAGGGGCGAGCCGAGGGAGACGTAGATCCGGCCGCCCCGGATCGACGTGGGGGAGGGGACCGAGCCGCCCGACCGGGCGAGCGTGAACGACATGTTCGGGTAGGTCACGCCGTTCTTGGTGAGGTGTCCGGGCGCGCTCGCGTCCAGGTGGTTGATGTGGGCCATGGTCCCGTCGGCCTTCATGTACGACCACTGACCGGGCGTCACCTGACCGAGCACGGTGACATAGATCTGTGCATCGGTGTACGTGCCGCGGGTGTTGTTCTGGAAGGTGATCGGGAAGCTGCCGGTGCCGCCCCCGCCGCCACCACCACCTCCTCCGCCGGTGCCGACGACGTAGGTGAAGTGCCCGGTGTCGTAGAGCGGACCGCTCTTCTCGTACGTGAACCAGTACTCCAGGGTGAAGCCGCTCGGCAGGCCGCCGACGTTCTGCTCCCAGACTCCGGCGTTGTTCGTCATCCGGAAGTTCTGCTGACCCGAGCCGGGGGACTGGTAGTGCACATCGACCAGGGACGCGGAGGTGGTCGGCTTGAACCAGATCCGGACCGAACCGGAGCCGGTGGCGTCGACCCCCTGGGTGTAGTCGGCGGCGGCCTTCGCGGGCGCCGCCCCGGCCAGGCCGAGCGCCAGCACCGTGATGAGGGCGGCCAGGACGGCCGTCACCAGCCGCCCGACCTTGGGGCGTGGCGCTCCGGACCTGACCGGGGAGTGTGTGAACATCAGTCGACTCCCTTGTCAGTGGCCGAAGTCGAACCAGTTGACGTTCACGAAGTCCGCCGGCTGACCGCTGCTGAAGGTCAGATAGACGTCGTGGGTGCCGGTGACGGAGCTGATGTTCGCGGGCACCGTCCGCCACGACTGCCAGCCACCGGTGTCGGCCACCGCGAAGCTGCCGATCGGTGCGCTCGTACGGCTGTCGAGGCGCACCTCGACCAGTCCGCTGACACCGCCCGCCGCACCGCTCGCGACCCGGCCGTAGAACTGCTTGGCCGCCGTGGAGCCGAAGTTGACGCCCTTGTAGAGCGCGTAGTCGCCGTTGGCGAGGGTGTTGATGTCCTGGCCGCCTCCGGTGTCGGTGGTGGTCTCGGTGCCGACGCCCGCCTGGCCGTCGTACGACTCGGCCTGGATCGCGCTGTACGCGTCACGGTTGCCGGAGGGCGGCGGGGTCGTGGGCGGCGGGGTCGTTCCGCCACCGCCGGTCGACTGCAGCACCTGGACGTAGTCGACCACGAGCGGGTGGCCCGGATCCGTGCCGCCGTCGGGGCCGCCGCCGAAGGCCGCCGGGAACTCGCCGCCCATCGCGACGTTCAGGATGATGAAGTAGCCGTGGTTGGTGGCATTGGTCCAGGTCGTCGCGTCGACCTGATTCTGCCTGACCGTATGGAAGTTGACGCCGTCCAGGTAGAAGCGCATCTCCTCGGGACTCGTCGACTTGTCCCACTCCACGGCGTAGGTGTGGAAGCCGCCCTGGCAGGTCGTGCCCGCACAGACCTGCTGGCCGCCGATGCCGGACTTCTCGTTGCACGGGCCGCCCGGGCTGGTGCCGCAGTGCATCGTGGCCCACTCGTTGTTGATGCCCTGGACGTTCTCCATGATGTCCAGTTCGCCGATGCCGGGCCAGTTCCACCAGTTGCCGCGGTAGGGCGCGCCCAGCATCCAGAAGGCGGGCCAGTAGCCCTTGGCGGCGGCACCGGTCACGTTCGGCATCTGGAGCCGGGCCTCGACCCGCAGTTTGCCGCCGGCGGGCGGCTGGAAGTCGGATCGATTCGTCTCGATACGGCCCGACGTCCAGTTGCCCGCGGCGTCGCGCCGTGGGGTGATCCGGAGGTTTCCGGCGCCGTCGAGCGAGACGTTGTTGGTGCTGGAGGTCATGGTCTCGACCTCGCCGGTACCGAAGCCGGCGGGCCCGCCGGGATAGCTCGTGCCGGTCGTGTACTGCCAGTTGGCGGTGTTGACGCCCGATCCGGCGGCCCCGTTGAAGTCGTCGAGGAAGACCTGGGACCAGCCGGACGGGGGAGTGGGGGCGGACGCGTTGGCGGGCAAGGTGGCTGCTGTTGCTGCGGCGGCCGCGAGACCGAGGGTGCTGAACACGGCGATGAGGACGCGCCGTAGGGAACCGCGTCTGACAGGTGTGCCGGCCGTTTCACTCATGGATGCCTCTTCGGGTACGGAGTGGAGCGCGCGGGTGGTGTGGAGGGGAGCGCTCCCGTGGCCTTTGAGAGCGCTCTCAGAACTGCTGCGCCGACAATGTGCTCTCCGTCACTCCGGCCGTCAAGAGGTGAAGTCGAGAAAGTCTTTTGGGCGCACGGGAGTTCACGCCGTGAAAGAAGGGGGTGTGCATGCGAAGGGGGCGGGTCACGGCGATCCGCCGGTACCCGCCCCCTTCGGGAAACCGTTACAGAGCGCTGCCCGCTTTCCAGTCCGCCCAGGACAGATTCCACCCGTTGAGCCCGTTGGCCGGGTCCACGGTCCGCTCGCCCGAGTTCTTGACGATCACCACGTCACCGAGCATCGAGCTCGCGTAGAACTTGTAGCCCGGCACGGAGCTGTCGTCGGCTCCCTTGGCGTCGTGCAGGCCGATGCAGCCGTGGCTGGTGTTGCTGGAGCCGAACACCGAGGTCGAGGCCCAGTAGTTGCCGTGGATGAAGGTGCCGGAGGTGGTCAGGCGCTGGGCGTGCGGGACGTCCGGGATGTCGTACTCGTCGCCGAGACCGACCGTCGAGGACTCCATCCGGGTCTGCTTGAACCGCTCGCTGACGACCATGATCCCGGACCAGGTGGTGTGGTCGGCGTCGCCGCCGCTCACGGGGTAGGTGGCGAGGGTGGAGCCGTCGCGCTCGACGGTCATCGTCTTCTTCGCCAGGTCGACCGTGCTGACCTGGCGGCGGCCGATGTGGAAGGTGACGTCCTTGGACTGCGTGCCGTACACGCCGTCCGTGCCCTCGACGTCCTTGAGGCGCAGACTCAGCGTGACCTTCGTGCCCGCGGCCCAGTACTCCTCGGGCCGGAAGTCGAGCCGGGTGTCACTGAACCAGTGGCCGACCACCTCGACCGCGGGCTCGGCCGTCACCGTGATCGCCTTCTCCACGGCGGCCCGGTCCTTGACGGCCCGGGTGAAGTTGAGGGACACGGGCATGCCGACACCGGAGGTCGAATTCGCCTCCGGAGTGAAATAGCCCACGAAGGTCTCGCCGGGGGACTTCGTGACGAAGCTCGTGGTCTGCGCGCCGGCGCCCCGCGGTGTCGCTGTGACCGTGTATTTGGTGCCCGAGTACGGATTCCTGGTGGAAGTCCATCGCGTACGGGCGTCGTTGAAGGATCCCGCCAGAGTGGAACCGTCGTTTCCCGTGACCTTGACACTCGACAGGGTGCCGTCCGCCACGGTGACCTCGACCGGGCTGGTGAAATCGGCCTTCTTCGTGCCGTCGGCCGGGGTGACCGAGACGGTCGGCGTCGCCGTCCTGGCCTTCGCCTTCGTGCTCGCGGCGGCCGTCGCCGAGGCGCCGGACCCCTCCGAGGCGTCCGCCGATCCGCTGCAGCCCGTCAGGGCGACCGCCGGTACGGCACCGAGCGCGGCGAGGATCCCGCGCCGCGACCACGCCGGCCGGTCGGACGGGCTCCGGGATTCGGTCCGGTTCCGTGCCGACCGGCCCCGGTACCGCGCCGGCTCGGACCGGTTCGACGACTGCTCGGACCGGTTCGATATCTGAGGGACGCCCACGGCACGCCTTTCTTCGATTCCTCGATCACCACCACTGCGGACGCATCTTGCGCCCCTTACCTGGATTGATGCTTTGAATCCGAGGGCTCCACCTGAGATTCCTGTGAAGACGCCCGGAGAGACGTCCTGAAACCACGGTTGTCGGCCCGCCTCCGATTGTGAACAGATGATGAACAGCCGACCGGTGCCCTGAGTTTCCGGTGAGATCCCCCTCCCGCCGGGCCTTCCCGCCTCTCCGGTCGCAATAGTGAAGAAGGAGTTCCGCTTACCGGTCCCGCAGCAGACCCCGCCGGAGGTTTTCGTGAGTCCAGCCCGCAAGCGGCACACCGTGGCCATCGTCGGAGCGGGCGCCGCCGGCGCGCTCACGGCCGTCCAGCTGTGCGAGACGGCGGCGCGCCGCCGGGTGTCCCTCGACCTCGTCCTGGTCGACCCGGCTCCGGAGGCGGGGCGCGGCACCGCGTACGCCACGCCCGATCCACGCCACCGGCTCAACGTGCCCGCGAGCGGCATGAGTTGTTACCCGGACGACCCGGGACACTTCACCCGCTGGCTGTGCCGGCACGGCGAACCGACCGTCAGGGGAGCCGACTTCGCCACCCGCTACCGGTACGGCGCCTATCTGGCCGACACCCTGGCCCAGGCGATCATCCGCGCCCACGGGACGGTCGCCGTGCGCCGGCTGCGGACGCGGGCGGAGCGCTGTACCGGCACCCCCGGCGGCGGGGTGGAGCTCCAGCTGGCCGACGGGGGACTTCTGACGGCCGACAGCGCGGTCCTCGCCACCGGACCGGCCGCCCCGCGCGGCGACTGGGCCCCGCCTGGGCTGCGGACGTCCGAGCGCTTCCTGCGGTCCCCGTGGGCGCCCGGCGCCCTGGACGGCCCGCTCGGGGACACAGCCGACGTACTGCTGGTGGGTACCGGACTCACGGCGGTGGACCTGGCCCTGAGCCTGGACCGTCCGGGGCGGACCGTGCACGCGGCCTCCCGCACCGGCCTGCTGCCGCAGCCGCACGCGCTCAGCCCCGCAGCGGCGATGGCCGCCCCCGACGGGCTCGACGCGCCGCCGTCGCTGTCCGCGCTGCGCAGAACCGTCTACCGTCACATCGGCCGGGCCGTCCGCACCCACGGCGACTGGCGCCCGGCGCTCGACAGCCTCCGCCCGCACACCGCAGGGCTGTGGCGCAGCCTCACCCCCGAGGAACGGGCCGCGTTCCTGAGGTACGAGGGCACGCTGTGGAACACGCACCGTCATCGGATGGCGCCCGCGACGGCCGAGGCGGTCACCCGCGCCCGCACGGCCCGGCGCCTGCGCGTGCACTCCGGAGCGGTCGCCGACGCCGCCGTCGAGGACGACGGCTCGGTGCGGGTGACGCTCTCCGACGGGCGGGACATACGTGCGGGTTGGGTCGTCGACTGCACCGGACCCGGCCCGCGTCCCGAAGACCCGTTGTGGCGCTCGCTGTTCGAGACCGGTGCCGCCGTGCCGGGTCCCCTGGGGTTGGGGGTCGCGACCCGTGACGGCCGGCTCCTCGATGCCGAAGGCAGCACCGAACGGCCGCTGTTCACGCTCGGCGCCCCGCGCCGCGGTGAGTTGTGGGAGACCACGGCCGTCCCGGAGATCCGCGTCCAGGCCGCCGCGCTGGCGAAGGAGTTGCTGGCACCCCTGGGGAAGCCGCGACAAGCCGAGCGCCGCCGCCGGCCACTCGACTCGCACGGGCTCGCGCTGTCCACGCACGCCGAGGCGGCCGCCGCCTACCGCACCGGGCTCGACCGGGTCCTCAAGGTCCGGGCCGGAGCCGAGGACGCCTTCGGGCGCGCGGTCGCCCTCGACCCCGGGTTCGCGCTCGGGCACGCCGCGCTCGCCCTGCTCGGTCACGAGTGCGGCGCCGCCGTCGACGTACCCAGGGCCCTCGCCGACGCGCAGCGCTCCGCGCGCGAACGGGCCGACGAACGGGAGCGTTCGTTCGTGGAGGTCGTCACGCGGCGCATCCAGGGAAACGACGGCGACGGGGCGCTGCTCGGGCACCTCACCGCGCACCCCGCCGACGCGCTCGCGCTCGCCGCCGCCGTGCCCACCATCGCCTTCTCCGGCATCAACGACCTCGACGACGCCTACGCGCTGCGCCTGGTCGAGCGCACCTCGCCCGCGTACGACGGGCACTGGTTCCCCGCCTCGCTGCTCGCCTTCCTGCGCCAGGAGCAGGGGCGTTTCCACGAGGCCGCCGAGCTGGCCCACCGCGCGCTGGGCACCGAACCGGCCTCGGGGCACGCCGTGCACGCGCTCGCGCACGTCCACTACGAGTCCGGCGCCCACGAGGCGGGCCGCGACTGGCTCGACTCCTGGGTGTCCGGGCACGGCCGGGGCGCCGTCCACCGGGCGCACTTCTCCTGGCACATCGCGCTGCACGAACTCGCCCTGGACGACCCGGCCGCCGTACGGAAGAGGTGGTTCGCGCAGCTCGCGCCCGGGCGGGTGAGCGGGGTGCGGGCCCTGGTCGACTCGGGGTCGCTGCTGTGGCGGGCCCGGCTGAGCGACAGCTGGCGCGGGCAGGTGCCGGTCGCGGACGTGCTCGACACGGTGGCACGGGAGGTCGTGGAGCGGCCCGCGACCGCGTTCACCGCGCTGCACGCGGCCGTCGCCCTGGCCGCCGCCGGGGACCTGGCGGCGCTGCGCCGGCTGCGCGACCACGCGGCGGGCGCCGATCCCGTACAGCGCGAGATCATCGTCCCGCTCTGCGAGGCCTTCGGCGCCCTCGTCGAGGAACGCTTCTTCGAAGCGGCCCGCGGCCTCGACGCGCTCCTGCCGGTGCTCCGCAAGGTCGGGGGCAGCGCGGCCCAGCGCGAGGTCGTCGAGGAGACACTGCTGTACGCCCTTGTCGCGGCGGGCCGTTGCGACGCCGCCCGGCGTCTGCTGGACGCGCGCCTCGACCGCGGGGCGGCGCCGCGGGACCGACGGTTGCTCGCCGCGCTGCCCGGCTGAGCGGGCCGTCGCGTACGCGTCGATCACGGCTCGGCTGAGCGAGGCATCGCGTACCCGGTCCCGTTCCATCATGTGCCGGACACGGGGCCCCGTCGCGGGGACGCGGGTCGGTGGGCTGCCTGCTGTCGGACGCGGAGCCGAAGCGGGCGCGCGCCATGCCCTTGTCGCTGTTGTCGGCCGCCTTGCAGCAGCCGGACGAGGGGAACAAGCTCGGGTTCCACGCACCGGTCGCCGTGCCCGTCAGCGTGGAGCGGCCGCCGTCCGAGGTGATCGAGTTCGCCAGGGTCGACCCCTGGAGATCACCGGCGAGGGACCGGGCTGCCAGGCATTCCGCGCCCAGCTCACGAAGCAGTCCGTCACCCGTCGCCGGACGGCGGGTGACGGACTGCTTCGGTCAGCGGTCAGACACTGGTCAGTTGGGGTCGGCTCGGCGCCTCCTCGCTCACCCCGAACCGGTCGTGCGCCCGCCGCAAGGCGCCCGGTGCCCACCAGGCGCGCCGCCCGAGCAGCGCCATCGTCGCCGGTACGAGGAGTATCCGGACGACGGTCGCGTCGATCAGGACAGCCAGGGTGAGCCCGAGGCCGATCTGCAGGATGGGGGAGAAGCCGCCGGTCATGAACGCCCCGAAGACGATCGCGAGGAGCAGCGCGGCGCAGCTGACCACGCGGCCCGAGCGGCGCAGGCCGGTCACCACGGCTTCCTGGGCGTCGCCGGTCTGCTGCCAGCTCTCACGCATCCGGGCGAGGATGAACAGCTCGTAGTCCATGGCCAGTCCGAAGGCGATCGCGATGATCAGCGGCGGGGCCGTCAGGCTGAGCGAGCCGAGGCCCTCGGCGCCCAGCGCACCGGCCAGATGGCCGTCCTGGAAGACCCAGACCACCGCGCCGAGCGCGGCACCGAGGCTGAGCAGTGTGGTCGCGATGGTCCGCAGCGGGATCAGTACCGACCCGGTGAAGGCGAAGAGCAGCACGAAGATGCCGATGAGTACGGTGACCGCGGCCCAGGGCGCCCGGTCGGCGAGCATCGCGCGGAAGTCGACCAGCCGGGCCGCCACACCGGTGACCTCGACGGGCTCACTTCCGCGTACCTCGCGTACCCGCTCGACCAGATCGGTCGCCGCCTTGCCGTCGACGCTGCCGGTCGGCTGGAGGTGCACCAGCGTGGCGCCGCCCGGGAGAGCGCGCGAGTCGGTCGTGTCCGAGAGGGCGCGGATCCTGGCCACCGTGTCCGGGGCGGCGCCGGGGCGCACCACCACGGTCACCGGCGAGACCCCGGTGCCGGGCGGGAAGTGGGCGTCCAGGGTGTCGTACAACTGCCGTGCCTCGGTGGTGGACGGCAGTTGCTTCGCGTCCCCGATGCTGATCTTCATCCCGGCGGCGGGCAGCGCGAGGACGAGCAGGGCCGGGACGAGGGTGGCGAGGACGACGACGGGACGGCGCGTGGCGAAGCGGGCGAGGCGGGCGAAGACGCGGCCTTCGGAGTCGGAGTCGGAGTCGGAGTCGGGGTCGGCGCCTTCGGCCGGGGCGGTCCCGGTGCCGGTCTTCTCGCTCTTCGCGGCCGGTGCGATGCGGGCGCCGAACCGGGCCAGCAGGGCCGGCAGCAGAGTGACCGCGGCGAGCATGTCGACGACGACCACGGCGGCTACCGCCAGACCCATGCTGCGCAGGAAGGGGCTGGGGAACACCAGCAGTCCGGTGAGACTGACGGCCACCGTGAGCCCGGAGAACAGGACGGTCCGCCCGGCGCCGGCGACGGTGCGGTGCACGGCCTCGACGACGTCGTCGGTGTGCCGCCGTTCCTCGCGGAATCGGACCACCATCAACAGGGCGTAGTCCACGGCGAGTCCGAGGCCCAGCATGGTGGTGACCTGGATCGCGTACACCGAGATGTCGGTGAACTGACTGAAGGTGAACAGCGCCAGGAACGCCCCCGCGACTCCGCTGATCGCGATCACCAGGGGCAGCCCGGCCGCCCGCAGCCCGCCGAAGACGACGAGGAGCAGTGCCAGCACGACCGGCAGCGAGATCAACTCGGCGCGCTGTACGTCCTCCTGGGCGCGTCCGCTCATCTGCTGGCCGAGCAGCAGCCCGCCGCTGACGTGGACGTCGGGCGCCTCGATCCGCCGGATGCGCTCGACCGCGGTGTCCACGGCCGTCTTCTTGTCCTTGAACTTCAGGTCGCCCTTGAGCGTCACCGGAATGACGAGGGCCTTGCCGTCCTCGGAGGTGAGGCCGTGTGTGGTGTAAGGGTCGGGTACGTCGGCGACGCCCGAGACCGTACGCACGTCGGCGACGGCGCGCTGGACCTGGGACCGCAGGCCGGGGTCGGCGACCGCGGTGCCCGCGACGACGGCGGTGATCGACTCACCGCTCTTGTCGACGCGGTCGAGATAGGCGGCGGCCCGCTCCGACTCGGTGCCCGGGACATCGGGCACCGAGTCGACGAGCCGGCCGAAGACGCCCGTGCCGAGGCCGAAGCCGATCAGCAGCATGAGCAGCCAGACGAGGATCACGGTGAGCGGGCGGCGGGTCGCCGCCCGGGAGATCGTGGCGAGCACGGTACGCCTCCCGGCGGTTGGTGACATCACCACACAGCGTCGTGCCCGGCGGGTGGCCGGCGGATCGCCGGAGGGAGCGGTTTCGGGGACTCCCTCGCACGACGGATACGAGGACCGGCCTCACCCGGAGGAGGGAGCCGGGGCCTGTCCGCCGCACCGGGCCGGAGGGGCCCTAGGAGCCCCCCGGCGTCACCAGACCCGTCTCGTACGCGCAGATCACCGCCTGCACCCGGTCCCGCAGCCCCAGCTTGCTCAGCACGTTGCTGACATGGGTTTTGACGGTGTGTTCGCTCACGAAGAGGGCGGTGGCGATCTCCGCGTTGGACAGTCCGCGGGCGAGCAGCCGCAGGGTCTCCTCCTCACGGGCGGTGAGGACGTCGAGCCGGGCAGGGGCCGGCTCCGGGGCCGCTTCGGCGCGGCGGCGCCGGATGATGTCGGCCACCAGGCGGCGGGTCACCGAGGGGGCCAGGAGTGAGTCGCCCGCCGCGACGACCCGGACCGCGTGCACCAGGTCGTCCCGGCGAACGTCCTTGAGGAGAAAGCCGCTCGCTCCCGCGTACAGCGCCTCGTACACGTACTCGTCGAGGTCGAACGTGGTCAGCATGACGACCTTGCAGCCGGACTCCGCGCACACCAGACGGGCCGCCTCCAGCCCGTCCATGTGCGGCATGCGGATGTCGAGCAGCAGGACGTCGGGCGCGTGCCGGCGTACGGCGGCGACGGCTTCGAGGCCGTCCCCGGCCTCCGCGACCACCTCGATGTCCCGCTGGGCCTCCAGGATCATGCTGAAGCCGCTGCGGACCAGTTCCTGGTCGTCGGCGACGACCACGCGAATGCTCATCCGAGGGCCGCCTGTCGCCCGACGGCCGCGGGGAGGCGGACGGTGACCCGGAAACCGCCGTCGGGGCCGCGGCCCGACTCGGCGCTGCCTCCGCAGGCCGCGGCCCGCTCGCGGATGCCGATCAGCCCATGGCCGCCCGGCTCAGCCGATCCGCCGCCGTCCGGGCGCGAACGCACCGGCCCCCGCCCGTCGTCCGTCACCGTGAGCGTCAACGCGTCTTCCGTCCAGTCGAGTTCGACCCGTGCCGAGGCAGCGTACGCGTGCTTCACGGTGTTGGTCAGCGCCTCCTGCACCACCCGGTAGGCGGCCACCTCGGTGTCCGGGTGCAGGGGGCGGGACACTCCGGTCGTGCTCAGGTCCACCCGCAGACCGGTGGACTCCGTGACCTGGCCGGCCAGTTCGGTGAGCGCGGCGATGCCGGGCTGCGGCAACCGGGCCGACGTTCCGTTCACCGGCTCCTCCTTGAGGACTCCGAGGATCCGCCGCAGCTGCCGCATCGCGTCCCGCCCGCTCGTCGCGATCGCGTCGAAGGCCGCCTCGGCGCGCTCCGGATCGCTGCGCACGACCACCGGGCCCGCCTCGGCCTGCACAACCATGAGGCTCACCGCGTGGGCCAGGATGTCGTGCATGTCCCGGGCGATCCGGGCGCGTTCCTGCGCGGTCGCGCGCGCCGTGTCCAAGGCGCGCTCCCGCTCCAGGCGGCGGGCCCGGTCCTCGAGCTCCGCGGTGTACGCGTGCTGGACGCGGGTGAGGATGCCGAGGGCGTACGCGCTGAGGAATCCCAGCAGTTGGAAGGCGTACTCGAAGGGTGCTGTCTGCTGCTTGGCGAGCATCGTGAGCGAGGCCCCGACCAGCCAGCCCACCAGCATGAACCGCCGGAGCGCGGGCGGACACAGCGCGGCGACCGTGTAGAGGACGACGAGGCCGCCGTACGCCACATTGGGCGCCGGCGCGTGGTAGAGCGACGCGGCGGGCGTGCACACCGAGACCGCACAGGCGCTCAGGAACGGTGCCCGGCGCCGCCACACCAGGGGTACCGCCGTGCCGGCTCCCAGCAGGAACCCCTGCCAGGACAGCCGGTCGTGGCCCTCGTCCCGGAACATGAACTGCAGCGAGGCGGCGAACAGCACGAGTGCGGCGAGCGCGGTGTCGACGACGTACGGATGTGTCGTCCGCAACCGCGAGACGGCCGAGCGCCATCGGGCGACGGCAGGCGACACGGCCGCCTGCCACCGTGAGACGGCGGGCGTGAACCAGGACTGGGCGGACATATGCGGCTCCTCCGGGCAAGGGCCGTCCCAGTATCCCGACCGTGACACGGCGAAGCCTCACCGGTGAGAGGGATATCGGGCGCTCGACGTGTTCCGGCGGCCTAGGAGTGCTGAACCGCCGCTGCTGTCCCCGGCTGCCACCCGAGCGCCCGGGAGATCCCGCGTGCCGCCAGCCGTACCGCCGGGATCAACGCGGGTACCTGCGCGTCGACTTGGGGCACCACGACCGAGACCGCGGCGACGACGCCGCCGCCCCCGCCGCGCACCGGAGCGGCCACCGACAAGGCGTCGTCGGTGACCTGACGGCTGCTCACCGCCACGCCCGTGCGGCGCACTTCGGCGAGCAGGCCGCGCAGCCGGGCCGGGTCCGTGACGGTGTGCGCGGTGAAGGAGGCGAGCGGGCCCTCGCAGTACGCCTCCTGGAACGCCGGGTCGCCGTGGGCGAGCAGCGCGAGCCCCACCCCCGTGGCGTGCAGCGGCCAGCGGGCGCCCACCTGGATGCGCACGCCGACCGCCGAGCGCCCGGAGATCCACTCGATGTAGACGACCTCGGAGCCGTCGCGGACCGCCAACTGCACGTTCTCGTGCGTCGCTTCGTACAGGTCCTCCAGGTACGGCAGCGCGATCTGCCGCAGCGCGAGCCCGCGCGGAGCGAGCGCCGCCACCTCCCACAGGCGCAGCCCCACGTGGTAGACGCCCTCCTCGTCCCGCTCCAGGGCGCCCCAGTCGGTCAGCGCGCCCACGAGCCGGTGGGCCGTGGTGAGGGTGAGTCCGGCCCGGCGGCTGATGTCCGTCAGGCAGAGCGCCGGGTGTTCGTGGTCGAAGGCGGCGAGCACGGCGAGCAGACGGTCGGGTGCGGACAGGGAGGTCATGAGTCGAGTTCGGCTTCGGCGACCCGTCGCAGGAGCGTGTGCAGGGTTGCCCGTTCGACGGGATCGAGGGGCGCGAGCAGGTCGTCGGTCACGCGCAGCCCGGCCTCGTCGGTGTCGCGGAGGAAGGCGCGGCCGTGCTCGGTGAGGACCACGATCCGGCTGCGGCGGTCGTCCGGCGAGGGGCGGCGTTCGGCGAACCCGAGCTTCTCGAGGTCGTCGACCAGGCCGACGATCGCGCTCGGGTCGTAGCCGAGTCGCGTACTCAGCTCCCTTTGCAGGGCCCCCTCGGAGGTGGCCAGGAAGCGCAGCAGGGCGTAGTGGCGCAGGCGGAGCCCCGACTCCTGAAGGGACGCGTTGAACAGCTGCCCCGACCGCAGCCCCAGCCGGTACAGGAGGTAGCCGGTGTCCGCGTGCAGTCCGCGCATCCACGGCTCCTCGGCGTCGATGGCGGCCGGGCCGGCGGCGGGATCTGCGGTGCGCTGCTTTCCTGCGATGACGGGCTCCCTGGAACGGGCCCCGGTCGGGGGCGGTTCGGACGTAGTCCCCCAGCATGCCGCACGGACCGGACGGCAACAACTATTGACGTTAACAATTATTGCTCTTAGCTTCGATCTCGTAGCCGCACTATCTCGGGAACCAGCGGCCGCACCCCCTGTGGATCTCGTAGCCGCACCCATGTGAAGGGACCCCTCGTGCCCAGCATCGATCTCACCGGCAAGGTCGCCGTCGTCACCGGCAGCGGCCGTGGCCTCGGCCTGGCCTACGCACACGCCCTCGCGGCCTTCGGCGCCCGCGTGGTCGTCAACGACATCGACGAGACCGTGGCCGAGCAGGCGGTGAAGTCCATCACCGAGGCCGGCGGCAGGGCCGTGGCCGAGGTGGTCGCGGTCGGCACGGCCGAGGCCGCGGACCGGCTCGTCGCCCGCGCGGTGGAGGAGTTCGGACGGCTCGACATCCTGGTCACCAACGCGGGCATCCTGCGCGACGGGGTCCTGTGGAAGATGACCGACGAGGACTTCGACGCGGTGATCACCACCCATCTCAAGGGCACCTTCACCTGCGCCCGCGCCGCCGCCGTGCGGATGCGGGAGCAGGGCGAGGGCGGCAGCCTGATCCTGGTCGGCTCGCCGGCCGGGCAGCGCGGGAACTTCGGCCAGACGAACTACTCCGCCGCGAAGGCGGGCATCGCCGCCATGGCCCGTACCTGGTCGATGGAGCTGGGCCGCGCGGGTATCACCGTGAACGCGATCGTGCCGGTCGCGGCGACCGCGATGACCGAGACCATCCCGGCCTTCGCGCCCTACATCGAGGCGATGCGGCAGGGCGAGCCGCTGCCCGGCTTCCTGCGCAAGGGCGAGGGCTTCGGCACCCCCGAGGACTGCGCGGCCCTCGTCCCGTTCCTCGCCTCCGAGGCCGCCCGCGGGGTCACCGGGCAGGCCATCGGTATCGGCGGCGACAAGGTGACACTCTGGTCGCATCCGCAGGAGACCAGGGCGGCCTACGCCGACGGCGGCTGGACCCCGGACACCCTCGCCGACGTCTGGGACTCCTCCCTCGGGGCCGAGCCGGAGACCGTCGGGATCCCCGCGCCGAAGCTGCCGGAGGCGTGATGGCCCTCACCATGGATCTCGGCGAACTCGTCGCGATCGACGTGCACACCCACGCGGAGGTGTCCTCCAGGGGCCACTCCTCCCTGGACGACGATCTGCACGACGCCTCCTCCGCCTACTTCAAGGTCGAGGGCACGCGGAAGCCGACCCTTCAGGAGACGGCCGCGTACTACCGTGAGCGGAAGATGGCCGCCGTGATCTTCACGGTGGACGCGGAGTCCGCCACCGGCACCGAGCCCGTCCCGAACGAGGAGGTCGCCGAGGCCGCCGCCGCCAACCCGGACGTGCTGATCCCCTTCGCCTCCATCGACCCCTTCCGCGGCAAGGCCGGGGTCAGGCAGGCCCGTCGGCTGGTCGAGGAGTACGGGGTCAAGGGCTTCAAGTTCCACCCCAGCATCCAGGGCTTCTTCCCCAACGACCGCTCCGTGGCGTACGACCTGTACGAGGTGATCGAGGAGACCGGCACGGTCGCGCTGTTCCACACGGGGCAGACGGGGATCGGCGCCGGAGTTCCCGGCGGGGGCGGCATCCGGCTCAAGTACTCGAACCCACTGCACGTGGACGACGTGGCGGCCGACTTCCCGCAGCTGAAGATCATCCTGGCCCACCCGTCGTTCCCCTGGCAGGACGAGGCGCTCGCCGTCGCCACCCACAAGCCGGGCGTGCACATCGACCTGTCCGGCTGGTCGCCGAAGTACTTCCCGCCCCAGCTCGTGCAGTACGCCAACACACTGCTGAAGGACAAGGTCCTCTTCGGCTCCGACTTCCCCGTCCTCACCCCCGACCGCTGGCTCGCCGACTTCGCGAAGCTGCCGGTCAAGGACGAGGTCAAGCCGAGGATCCTCAAGGAGAACGCCGCCCGCTTGCTCGGCCTGAGCACACCGTGAAGGGCCACCCCATGTGCCATCCCACGTGCGACGACGGACAGGGGCAGACAGATGCGCGATGACGGACGGGGGCAGACAGATGCGCGATGACGGACGGGGGCAGACAGATGCGCAATGAGGGACTGGGTTCATGGCCCGCGCGCCGGGCCCGCAAGACCCCGCACCGCACCGCCCTGATCCACGGCGACACCGCACTCAGCTACGCCGAGCTGCACACCCGCACGACCCGGCTCGCGCAGGCCCTGCGCGCCCTCGGCCTGCGCCGCGGCGACCGGATCGCCTATCTCGGCCCCAACCATCCCGCCTACCTCGAAACCCTCTTCGCCGCAGGTCTGCTGGGCGCGGTCTTCGTGCCGCTCAACCCCCGCCTCGCCGGACCCGAGATCGCCTACCAGCTGGGCGACTCCGGCGCCAAGGCCCTGGTGTACGCGCCGTCGCTCGCCGGACTCGTCGCGGGGCTGCCCGGCTCCACCGACGTCCGGACGTTCGTCGAAGTGGGCGCCCGCTACGAGGAGTTGATCGCCGGAGCCGCCGACGAACCGATCGACCAGCCCGTCACCGCCGACGACACCTGCATCATCATGTACACCTCGGGCACGACGGGCCGGCCCAAGGGCGCGATGCTCACCCACTCCAATCTGACCTGGAACGCGGTCAACGTCCTCGTCGACCACGACCTGACCGCCGACGAACGCGCCCTGGTCTGCGCCCCGTTGTTCCACACCGCCGGACTGAACATGCTCACCCTGCCGGTGCTCCTCAAGGGCGGGACCTGCGTGCTGGTCGAGTCCTTCGACCCGGCGGCCACCCTCGACCTGATCGAACGGCACCGGATCACCTTCATGTTCGGCGTGCCGACCATGTTCGACCAGGTGGCCCGCCATCCACGCTGGGCCGACGCCGATCTGTCCGCACTGCGCATCCTCACCTGCGGCGGCTCGCCGGTGCCGACCCCGCTGATCGCCGCCTACCACCAGCGCGGGCTCACCTTCCTCCAGGGCTACGGCATGACGGAGGCCGCGCCCGGCGCTCTCTTCCTGGACGCGGAACACGCGGTCGACAAGGCGGGTTCGGCGGGCGTGCCGCACTTCTTCAGCGACGTACGTGTCGTCCGGCCCGACCTGACGCCGGTCGATGTCGGGGAGACGGGTGAGGTGGTCGTGCGCGGGCCGCACGTCATGCCCGGCTACTGGGGGCTGCCCGACGAGACGTCCGCCGTGTTCGCCGACGGCTGGTTCCGCAGCGGCGACGCCGCACGCGTGGACGAGGACGGCTATGTCTTCATCGTCGACCGCATCAAAGACATGATCATCTCGGGCGGCGAGAACATCTACCCGGCCGAGATCGAGGACCTGCTCCTCGCCCACCCCGACATCGTCGAGTGCGCGGTCATCGGCGTCGCCGACGACAAGTGGGGCGAGGTGCCGCGCGCGGTCGTCGTCCCCCGCGAGGGCGTCGCCCTGGAACCGGACGCCGTCCTCGCCTCGCTCGCCGGACGCCTCGCCAAGTACAAGATCCCCAAGTCGGTCGTCGTCGCGGACGAACTCCCCCGCACCGCCTCGGGAAAGCTCCTCAAAGCCCAGGTCCGTACCCGGTACGGCACCACCGACTCGTCAGCAAGGAAGTCCCTGTGAGCATCACCGTGAACGGTCTCGACGAGCTGAGGAAGCTCGCGGGCAGCGACCTCGGCACCAGCGAGTGGATCGAGATCACCCAGGAGCGGATCAACACGTTCGCCGACGCCACCGGCGACCACCAGTGGATCCACGTCGACCCGGAGAGGGCGGCGGAGGGCCCCTTCGGCGCGCCCATCGCGCACGGCTTTCTGAGCCTCTCCCTTTTCATCCCGCTCTTCACCGAGCTGCTGGACGTCGAGGGCGTGTCGACGAAGGTCAACTACGGCCTGAACAAGGTGCGTTTCCCCTCACCGGTGAAGGTCGGCTCGCGCATCCGGCTGGTCGCGAAGCTCGCCTCGGTGGAGGACGTGCCGGGCGGGGTGCAGATCGCCGTCGACGGGATCATAGAGATCGACGGCGGCGGGAAGCCCGCCGCCGTCCTGCAGAGCCTGTCGCGCTTCTACGCCTGACGGTGCCCGACGGTTCATACCGGAGCACACCCCGCGAAGCGCTCCGCGAAGTCGAGCGCGACCGGCAGCAGGACGTCGGCCGTTCGTCGCCCACGGGTGGGCCCTCTCGTCAGAAGTCTGCAAGTGATGCACAGGATTGTGCGCGCCACCCAGGGATTTGGCGAAGGCCGAGCAGAACTGAGCATAGAAGTGATTGAAGATGACGAGTAGTGTTCACGTCGTGCTGGCAGAGCGACGACATCGACTCATCCTGCGAGCCCTGCGCTCCGGCGGTCCCGCGGCCGTGACCGATCTCTCCGAACAACTGGGCGTGAGCCCCGCCACGGTCCGCCGCGACCTGGTGAAACTGGAGGAGGAGGGCCTGCTCACGCGGGTGCACGGCGGCGCGGTCGTGGACGAGGGCGACCAGCCCTTCGCCGAGGTCGCCGAGGTCCGCGTGCCCGAGAAGGACGCCATAGCCGCGAAGGCCGCGTCGCTGGTCGAGGACGGCCAGTCCGTGCTCCTGGACATCGGGACCACCGCGTACCGGCTGGCCCGGCAGCTGCACGGCCGCCGGATCACCGTGATCACCGGCAACCTGGTGGTCTACGAGGAGCTGGCGGACGACGAGGACATAGAGCTGGTGCTGCTCGGCGGCATGGTCCGCCGCGAGTACCGCTCCCTGGTCGGCTTCCTCACCGAGGACAACCTGCGCCAGCTGCACGCCGACTGGCTCTTCCTCGGCACCAGTGGGATCCGGCCGGGCGGCCAGGTGATGGACACCACCGTCGTCGAGGTACCGGTCAAGCGCGCCATGATCAAGGCGGGGGAGCGGGTGGTCCTGCTCGCCGACCGGGCCAAGTTCCCGGGGACGGGGATGGCGAAGGTCTGCGGACCCGAGGAGCTGGACGTGGTGGTGACGAACGCGCCGGTGGACGCGGCCACACGGTCCTCCCTGGAAGAGGCGGGCGTACGGGTGGTCGTGGCGTGACCTCGCGCCGCGTCCCCCGCGTCGATGCACGAACTGCAAAGGTGGTAATCGCGTGAGGCTGACCATTCTGGGCGGCGGCGGATTCCGCGTCCCGCTCGTGTACGGGGCGCTCCTCGGGGACCGCGCCGAGGGCCGCGTCACCCACGTCGTGCTGCACGACCTGGACGCGGGACGGCTCTCCGCCGTGGCCCGCGTCCTCGCCGAGCAGGCCGCGGACGTGCCGGACGCGCCCGAGGTGACCGTCACCACCGACCTCGACGAGGCCCTGCGCGGCGCCGACTTCGTCTTCTCCGCGATCCGCGTCGGCGGCCTCGAAGGACGCGCGGCCGACGAGCGGATCGCCCTCGACCAGGGCGTCCTCGGCCAGGAGACGGTCGGCGCCGGCGGCATCGCGTACGGCCTGCGCACCGTGCCCGTCGCCGTCGACATCGCACAGCGCGTGGCCCGGCTCGCCCCCGACGCCTGGGTCATCAACTTCACCAATCCCGCGGGTCTGGTCACCGAGGCGATGTCCCGTCACCTCGGCGACCGCGTGATCGGCATCTGCGACTCACCGGTCGGCCTCGGCCGCCGTATCGCCAAGGTCCTCGGCGCCGATCCCCGCGAGGCATGGATCGACTACGTCGGCCTCAACCACCTCGGCTGGGTACGGGGACTGCGCGTCGCGGGCCGCGACGAACTCCCGCGCCTGCTCGCCGACCCGCAGCTGCTCGGCTCCTTCGAGGAGGGCAAGCTCTTCGGCCCCGAGTGGCTCCAGTCCCTGGGCGCCGTCCCGAACGAATACCTGCACTACTACTACTTCAACCGCGAGGCGGTCCGTGCCTATCAGGAGGCGGAGAAGACGCGCGGTGCCTTCCTCCGTGACCAACAGGCCCGTTTCTACGAGGAGATGAAGCGCCCGGACGCCGGTGCGCTGACCGCCTGGGACCGTACGCGCGCCGAGCGCGAGGCCACGTACATGTCCGAGAACCGGGAGACCGCCGGCGCGGGCGAACGCGACGCCGACGACCTCTCCGGCGGCTACGAGAAGGTCGCGCTCGCGCTGATGCGGGCCATCGCCCGCGACGAGCGCACCACGCTGATCCTCAACGTCCGCAACCGCCGCACGCTGGGCCCGCTCGACGCGGAGGCCGTCATCGAGGTGCCGTGCCTCGTCGACGCCAACGGCGCGCATCCGGTCGCCGTCGAACCGCTGCCGGACCACGCCACCGGCCTGGTGTGCGCGGTCAAGGCGGTGGAGCGGGAGGTCCTTTCCGCCGCCGAGTCGGGCTCGCGCACGACCGCGGTGAAGGCCTTCGCGCTGCACCCGCTGGTGGACTCCGTGAACGTGGCGCGCAGGCTGGTGGACGGATACACCTCGGCCCATCCGGGCCTGGCGTACCTGGCGTAGGCGCTTTCCCGCAGCCCTCCCCTCACTGAGTCGGCCCGTGCGCGGGGGCGTCCGGCGGGCTCAGGAGCCCGGCCTCCGCCCGCGCGAGTGTCGGGGGGTGACCGAAGAGGCCGGGCAGACCGCCGGTGTGCAGGAAGACGGTGCGCTGCCCCGGCGTGATCGTGCCGTCCTGCACGGCCGCGACCAGTCCCGCCATCGCGCGCCCGGTGTAGATCGGGTCGAGGACGATGCCCGCGGTGCGCGCGGCCAGGGTCAGGGCGCTCATCACCGGTTCGGTGAGTGTGCTGTAGCCGTCTCCCACCTGGTCGAGCCGCAGCCGCAGCGCGTCGGGGGCACACGGCGCGCCGGACAGCTCCGCGACCAGGTCCGACACCGTGCGGGCGGGGTCGGCGACGGCGCCGACGTGCACGCCCAGCACGCGGGAGGTGCCGAGTTCGGCGACGAGACCGGCCATGGTGCCGCCCGAGCCGAGCGCGACGGCGACGGTCGTCAGGTCGGGGGCCTGGCCGAGGAGTTCGCGCGCGCACTCGACGTAGCCGCGGGCGCCGAGCGCGCTGGACCCCCCGAAGGGGATCAGCTCCGGCACTTCGCCCCGCCGCCGCAGCTCCTCGACCACCTCCCGGGAACGCGACTCCAGCCCCGCGCCGTCGCCCGCCCAGACGACGGTGGCGCCGAGGAGCCCGTCGAGCGCGAGATTGCCGGCGGCCGACGATCCCGGCTTCCCGGCGAGGACCAGTACGACGCGCAGCCCCAGCCGCGCGCCCGCAGCCGCGGTCAGCCGCGCGTGGTTGCTCTGCGGCGCGCCGGTGGTCACCAGGGTGGTGGCGCCCTTGGCCAGGGCGGCGCCACAGGTCCACTCCAGCTTGCGGATCTTGTTGCCGCCGCCGCCCAGACCGGTGAGGTCGTCGCGCTTCACCCACAGGTCGTCCGGGCCCAGACCGAGTGCGCCGGCCAGCCGGGGAGCGGGTTCGAGGGGGGTGGGCCAGGTGGCCAGCCGGGCGCGCGGCGGGGTACTGGCGTCGGAAGGCGTGGTCGTCACCTCGTGAGTATGCCTGCCACGGCATGGGGGTGGACGCAGTGGTGCGGTGGGTCGCCCGGAAGCCCCGGACGACCCACCGCACCGTCTTGCCGTCGGCTGATGTCCGGCCCGTGGAGGGGCCGTCAGCCGGTTCTCAGCCCGTGAAGCCGGCCGTGATCGAGGTGAACTGCCAGTTGTTCTGGCTGATGCCGGAGCAGTTGCTCACCACGCCGCCGCCGGGGCAGGGCCGGTCGCGGTTGACCGCCCAGTAGGCGAGCCGGGCGATGTGGTGCGAGTTCGCCCAGTCGCGGATCTGCGTCCAGATGGCCGGAGTCGTGTTCTCCTGCTGGTCGGACAGGCCGTTCATCCCGGAGATGCCGATGTGCGAGTAGGCCGTCGCGTCGTCCCACCCGAAGGTCGACTTCAGCTTGGTCTTCAGTCCTTCGGTGGCGTTGACCGTGTTGCCGTACATGTCGGAGCCGCCGCCGAAGTCGAACGGCATGATCGTGAAGACGTCGATGTTGGCGTTCAGTGACTGCGCCTGCTCGATGAGCCGGTTGCCGTAGTAGGTCGGGCCGGTCGTCGAGGTGCCGAACGTGACGATCGTCCTGAGGCCGGGGTTGTTGGCCTTGACGGTCTTCAGCGCGGTCAGGATCTTGGCCTGGACGGCTTCGTTCTCGAACTCGTCCGTGTTCTCGATGTCCATGTCGATGGCCTTGAGCCCGTACGCGTTGATCACCTTCTGCAACGCGCCGGCGAGCGCGCTCGCCGACGAGCAGTTGGCGCCGAGCTTGCTGCCCGACCAGCCGCCGAACGACGGGACGATGTCACCGCCCGCGGAGCGGATCTGGTTGATGACGGTCTGGTCGTTGCCGCCGGTCAGCGGCCTGCTGCCGTCCCAGGCGGGGTTGCAGCCGCCGGAGTCGAGCATGAACGCCATCGTGTACCACTTGATCCCGGTCGAGCTCATCACCGAGGTCGCGCTCGGCGGATCGCCCCAGCCGAGGTAGAGGTAGGGAGCGGCCTGCTTGAAGCCGGTGCCGCCGCCGCTGCCCGCGTCCGTCGTGACGCTCACGGAGTTGGAGGCCGCCGAGGTGTTCCCGGCCGCGTCCCGCGCCTTCACGGTGAACGTGTAGGCGGTGCTCGCCGACAGCCCGCTGACCGTGGCGCTCGTACCCGAGACGCTGAGCAGCTGGTTCGAGCCGCTGTAGATGTCGTACGCGCTCACGCCGACGTTGTCGCTCGACGCGCCCCATGACAGCGACACGCTGGACGAGGTCTTGCCGGTGGAGGTCAGGTTCGTGGGCGCGGTCGGCGCCTGGGTGTCGGAGCCGCCGCCACCGCCGCCCGGACCGTCCAGGCTGACGTCGTCGGCGTAGTAGGTGCCCTGCGCGTACCAGCCGTGGACGTAGATCTTGGCACTGGTCTGCGAGGCACCGGTCGTGAAGGACACGCTGAGCCGGCTGTACGCCGACGGGGACGTCGTCCAGGTCGAGGAACCGCCGTCCACGCCCAGGTAGACGTAGCTGCCGCGCACCCAGCCCGAGAGGGTGTAGGCCGTGTTCGGCTGGACGGAGACGGTCTGGCTGCACTGTGCGTTGTCGCTCGAACTCACCGCCCCCGCGAGGGCCTTGGAGCCGCCGTGCACGGGGGAGGAGACGACCGAGCCCAGGTTCCCGGTGCAGGACCAGGGGGAGAGGCCGCCCGTCTCGAAGCCGGGGTTGGTCAGGATGTTGGCGGCCTGGGCCGTACCGGGGAGGGCGACCGCTCCGGCCAGGGCCAGCGCGGCGGTGCCGAGGAGAGCGAAGAAGCGATGTCTGGAACGTCTGAGGTGTGTGATGCGCACGCGATCTCCCTGCGGAAATGGGGGTGTTCGGGAGTGCTGAGAGGTGCGCAACCAAGTTGGTATGGACCAATCTCGCTGTCAAGACGCTGAGCGAGAATTGGTCCAGACCGGTAGGGGGAGGGGGGAGTGAGGACTAGGCGGGTGCGATGGCGGCGGCGGTGGCGCTTTCCGTGGCGGCGGCGGGCGCCGACGCGGGTTCCGCCGCCGGTACCGCTGCCGGGGACGGCACGGCGGGCAGCGGGGCCACGGGCGTGTCGGTCCGCTGCTGCGGCAACGACACCGGACGCACCGGACGGGGGCCCGAGACCACCGCGTAGTCCTGCCCGAGGAACGGCGGAACCAGCTCGCCCGTCTCCTCGCCGAGCGCCAACTGCACGGCCGCCCAAGGGGCGTTGACGCCGCACTGCGCGAGCTGGTGCAGTCCGCCCGCCGGACGGGTGTTGACGTCCATGAGGACCGGCTTGTCGCCGTACATGCGGAACTGGATGTTCGTCAGATAGTGCAGCCCGAACGCCTCCGCGAGCAGTCGCGCCGGCTCGATCCACGACGGGTGGAGGGTGAATCCGCGGCGCCGGCCGTTCTTGGTGCGGCCCACTGCCAGGCGGACCCGGCCATCGGGTCCGGTGAGGCAGTCGACGGACACCTCCGGCTCGTCCAGGAGCGGCATCACCAGCCAGTCGACGGGGTGCTCGGCCGCCCGCACCGCCTCCGCGACCAGGCTCAGTGGCACGTACGGGCTGGGAAATCCGTTGAGGTGCGCGAGCGAGAAGGGGGCGCGCGTGATCACGCGGAAGCCCACACCGCCCGCCCCCGCGGCCGGCTTGAAGCACGCCTTGTGACCCGCGGACTCCAGTTCCTCGACCGCCGCGACGAGCTCCTCCTCGGTGCGCACCCGCCACCACGGCGGCACCGGCACGCCCACCGCCTGCACGGCCTGGTAGGCGGTGGCCTTGTCGTGGAAGACGGCCACGGCCTCGGCGGCCGGCGCGAGCAGGGCCGTACCCTGCGCCGCGAACTCGGCGCGATGGGCCACGACGGCCGCCTGGTGCAGGACCGGCACGAACACGTCGACCGAGCGACGCGCGCACTGGTCGAGGGCGTACTCGACGTAGGCACGCGGGGACAGGCCCTCCGGCTCCATCTCGGCGGTGTCCGCCGCGGCCAGCACAGGGGAGTCCGGGTCGCCGTGCGTGGCATGGATCTCGACCGCGCGATGCTGCGGATTACTTCGCAGCTGATCCATGAAGAACACGTTCTCCGCGTACGTGCGGTTGAGCCAGACGCGTACGCGAGAGCCCATGCAGGCCGCCTTTCACGGTTCGCGGGCACGGCGGAGCAGGCCGTGCCCGGCCAGGGGAATGGGAGGAACACCAAGCCGCCGTACGCCGGAACAGGTTCGTGGCGGTGGTGTTGGGGCGATCATAGGGGGCGCGGGAGTCCCGTGCTGCTACAGGGATGTTACGGATTCCCGAACGGCGGCCCCCGGGCCTCCTTGTCCGGCGGCGGGCGCATGTGTTCTTGTGTTGCCATTCGTTTTCTACGGGGGTGACGAGTGCGGCCGACAGACGGCGGTCATGGGAACCTGCTGGCCATCAGCGATCTGCACATCGGATACGCCGAGAACCGTGACCTGGTCGAGAAGATGCGCCCCGAGTCGGACGAGGACTGGCTGCTGGTGGCCGGTGACGTCAGCGAGACCGTCTCCGACATCCGGTGGGCGCTGGAGACGCTCAGCGGCCGTTTCCGCAAGGTGATCTGGGCGCCCGGCAACCACGAGCTGTGGACACACCCCACGGACCCCGTGCAGCTGCGCGGCGTCGCCCGCTACGAGCATCTGGTGGCTCTGTGCCGGGAGTTGGGCGTGATCACCCCCGAGGACCCGTATCCGGTCTGGGAGGGCCCCGGCGGACCCGTGGTCGTCGCACCGCTCTTCCTGCTCTACGACTACTCCTTCCTGCCGCGCGGCTGCGTCACCAAGGAACAGGGGCTGGCCTACGCCGAGGGCACCGGGGTGATCTGCGCCGACGAGCATCTGCTGCACCCCGACCCCTACCCCAGCCGCGACGCCTGGTGCCGGGCCCGGGTCGCCGAGACCGAGCGCAGGCTCGCCGAGCTGCCCGACGATCTGCCCGTCGTCCCCGTCAACCACTACCCGCTGGACCGTCACCCGACGGACATCCTGCGCTACCCGGAGTTCGCGATGTGGTGCGGCACCCGGCTGACCGCCGACTGGCACCGCAGGTTCCGTGTCGAGGCCATGGTCTACGGTCATCTCCACATCCCGCGGACCACCTGGCACGAAGGTGTCCGGTTCGAAGAAGTGTCGGTGGGCTACCCCCGTGAATGGCGCAGACGACCGGGAACACCGGGCACGCTGCGCCGCATTCTGCCGATGGAGGTCGGAGCCGGTGATGGAGGAGCTGCTCCCGGAGTCGGTCGTGGCCGTGGAGAGCTACGGTGACGACGGGGCCGAGGGAGCGATCCTGTACCCCGAGGAGCTGGCGCTCCTGACGCGGGCCGTGGAGAAGCGGCGCCGCGAGTTCACCACCGTGCGCGCCTGCGCGCGGCGCGCCATGGAGAAACTCGGCGTGCCCCCGGGGCCCGTCCTGCCGGGCGAGCGCGGAGCGCCGCAGTGGCCGCAGGGCGTGATCGGCAGCATGACGCACTGCGAGGGCTACAGCGCCGCCGCGCTCGCCCGCGCCACCGACCTCGCCTCCCTCGGCATGGACGCGGAACCCCACCTGGCGCTCCCGGAGGGCGTCCTCGACGCCGTGGCCCTGCCCACGGAGGTGGGCCGCCTCGACCGCCTCGGCGCCGAGAACCCCACCGTCCACTGGGACCGGTTGCTCTTCAGCGCCAAGGAGTCGGTGTACAAGGCGTGGTTCCCGCTCACCCGGAAGTGGCTGGACTTCTCCGAGGCGGACATCGACATCGTCCAGGGACCCGCGTCCGGCGGAACCGCCCTGTCAGGGCGGTTCCGCGCCCAACTCCTGGTGCCGGGGCCGCTGGTGGACGGCGAGCGCGTCGGCGCCTTCGACGGGCGCTGGACCGTCCAGCGGGGCCTGCTCGCGACCGTGGTGACCGTGCCGCTCCTCTGAGCCCCGGCGGTGATCACTGTGGGCTCCTCTGAGCCCCGGCGGTGATCACTGTGGGCTCCTCTGAGCCCCGTCGGTGGCCACCGTGCGCTCCCTGCGGGGCCGCGGTGACCACTGTTGGCTCCCTGCCGGCCCCGCGGTGACCACCTGGGCTCCCTGCGGTCCCTGCGGGGTCCGGCGGTGACCATCTGGGCTCCCTCCTGTGGGTCCGGCGGTCATCACCGCTCTCGTCCAAGCCCGGCGGTGATCACCGTGACTCACGTCCGGACTCAGCGGTGATCACCGTGGCTCACGTCCAGGCCCGGCGGTGACCACCGTGGCTGCCGTCCGGGTCGGCCCCGGTGGTGGTGGCACCCGGTCGAGCCGGGCCGGTCGCCGTGGCTCACCTGTCGGTGGGCCCCGGGTGCCAGGTGTGCAGCAGCCGGAAGAACGCCTCCTCGTTGCCCGCGAGCCCGGCCGCCGCCAGCGCCCGCTCCGCCTCGGCGAGCGCGGACGGGGGCACCACGGGTGGTCGGCGACCGTCCGGCGGGCCGTCGAAGGCGGCTCGTACGGTCTTCAGGAGGCGGAGGTAGGCCTGCACGGCGGCGCGTTCGTGGTCGGTCAGTACGGCGGTCGGCATCGGAACGGCTCTCCCCGGGTCGGCTTGTCGTAGCGGTACATGGCGGTACATGAAGTGGTGCATGGCAGTACGTGACTCCAGCTTGCCGTCCGCCACTGACAATCCCGTTTCGGTGCGGCCAGGTTCGCCCGCTTAGCGGAGGCGAAACCTCACGGAAATCCCTTGTGGGACAGGGGCCCTACGCTGGAGAGAAGAGCTGGAGCCGTCTGCTCGGCGGGCGGGAAGCCGCGTTCACGGCGGTCTGCGAGCCGCCTTCACGGCGGACTGGAACAGGAGGTGAGCCCGTGGTCGACGTACCGCACCGGCATCCGCGGCGCACCCTGCGGCTGCGTTCGGTGGGCGACGGAGAACTGCGCCTGCACCACCGCGTCGTGCACGGCTACCGGCGCGCCTACCGGATGGCGGGCGAGGGCCCGGCGCTCGTGCTGATCCACGGCATAGGCGACTCCTCGGCCACCTGGGCGGAGCTGATCCCCGACCTGGCCCGCAGCCACACGGTGATCGCACCGGACCTCCTCGGTCACGGGGCCTCCGACAAGCCGCGCGCCGACTACTCGGTGGCGGCGTACGCCAACGGGGTGCGCGATCTGCTCACCACACTCGGCATCGAGTCGGCCACCCTGGTCGGGCACTCGTTGGGCGGGGGAGTGGCGATGCAGTTCGCGTACCAGTTCCCGGAGCGCACCGAGCGGCTCATCCTGGTCAGCGCGGGCGGCGTCGGGGGAGAGGTCAACCCCGTCCTGCGGGCCGTCTCGCTGCCCGGCGCCCACCTCATGCTCGCCACGCTGCGGCTGCCCGGCATGCGCTTCCAAGTCGGCCTGTTCGCACGTCTGATGAGGCTCCTCGACACCGATCTCGGCCAGGACGCCCCGGAGTTGCTGACCCTCGTGGACGCGCTGCCCGACGCGACCTCCCGAAGTGCCTTCATCCGCACGCTGCGTGCCGTCGTCGACTGGCGCGGCCAGGTGGTCACCATGCTCGACCGCTGCTATCTCACGGAGGGCATGCCCACGATGCTGCTCTGGGGCGACCGTGACAGCGTGGTCCCGGTGCGGCACGCGTACGGGGCGCACCAGGCCATGCCGGGCAGCCGGCTGGAGATCTTCGAGGGCGCGGGCCACTTCCCCTTCCACAGCGACCCGGCGCGCTTCCTGTCCCTGGTCGAGGAGTTCACGCGCACCACCAGCCCGGCCGACTGGAGCCGCGAGCACTGGCGCGAACTCCTGCGCGCGGGCCGCCCCGGCAGCGCGGCCGGGCAGCCGGACACGGCCCAGAACCGCGCGGTGGAGCGGGATTTGCAGGAGGCGAGCGAACGCAGCGCGACCTGACGTCCGCTCGCTCCCGCGAGGACCGGTGTCAGCCTCTGGCGGGTGACTCGGCCGTGTCGACCATGGCCCGTTCCCGGTGCGTGAACGGGGGCTCGGTCAGAAGCGGGAGTCGGGGGCCGCGGAGCACCGCGAGGGCGACCTCGGGCTTGAAGAGGGCGGCGAGCGGGCCCGACAGGGTGATCACGGTGAGCAGTGCCTGGGTGACCAGGGGACGTCCGGTCGCCGTCAGCATGAGCCGGTTCACATAGCGGCCGAGCAGATTCTGCGCACCGGAAGGCTGCTTGCCGATCGCCTCCGGGTAACGGATGTCCGTGCCCGTGGCGAGCTCCCAGGCGGTCGACACCGGACGGGACACGGCACGCTGCGCCCGCCGCGCGAGTCCCGGCGCCGTCAGCCCGTGCTCGGCCACCAGCCCGCGCAGCGCCACGGCGCCCTGTGCGGCCACCGACATGCCGTGCCCGTAGACCGGGTTGTACGTGGCGACGGCGTCGCCGATCACCACCAACCCCTCGGGCCAGTCCTTCACCTTCTCGAAGAAGCGCCGCCTGTTGACCGTGCTGCGGGTGAGTACGACGTCCGTCAGCGGCTCGGCGCCGGCGATCAGCTCGCCCACGATCGGATGTCTGACACCGCGCGCGAACGCCGCGAACTCGTCGGCGGAGTCCGTCGGCTGGCCGCCGCGCGTGCCGGACAGCGTCACCAGCCAGCGCCCGCCCTCGATGGGCACGAGGGTGGCGGACTGGCCCGGCACGGGCTGCGCCGCGTCCGGCTGTACGTTGACGACGGGGAAGTCCTCGGCGCCCACGGGCGCGCGGAAGATCCGGCTGGCGTACGCGAGTCCGGAGTCCACCTCCTCCATCGGCGCCTCGGGCACGCCCAGCGCGTCGAGCCAGGTGGCGGCCCGGGAACCGCGCCCCGAGGTGTCGACCACCAGATCGGCCTCCAGCACCCGTTCCTCGCCGCCGGACGTGCGCACCCGTACGCCCGTCACCCGGGCGGCGCTGCCCTCCAGGCCGAGCAGTTCGGTGCGCTGGAGGACGGTGACGCGCCGCTTCTCGGCGAGGCGGGCGCGCAGGACGGAGTCGAGCAGATCCCGGCTGCACGCGATCATGAACTCCATCTCAGGCCAGCGCCGCAGCCAGCCCTGCGCCGACAGCGAGACGAGACCGGTCGGCAGCGGGACGCGCCGGGCGCCGGCGGCGAGCCAGGCGTCGGTCACGCCGGGCAGCAGGTCCTCCATCGCACGGGCGCCGCCGGACCAGAGCAGATGGGCGTGGCGGGCCTGCGGGAGCCCCCTGCGCGGCTCGGGCCCGTCGGGCAGCACGTCACGCTCGACGACGGTGACGTCGGCGTACTCGTGCAGGGCGGCGGCGGCCAACAGCCCGGCCAGCCCCCCGCCCACCACGACGGCCCGCCGCGAGCCCGTACGCGGGCTGCCCGGTACCGCGTCCCGGGAGGTGGCGTCGGGTTCGCCGGACGAGTCCGTGTCCCGAGGGGCATCCGTGGGTCTGCTCGGTGTGTCCGAGTCCCGGGACGTGCTAGCTGGTTCGTTCATGGGAGTCGCTCTCTGACCTGGTCGCGGCGCGCCCCCGGGCGGCCGCGACGACGGGTGACTGACGCAGGGCGATGGACATCCGCACGAGGTCGCGGGGACCGTCGGTGGATGTCGTCGGGGCGGTGGCCGCCTCCGCCGAGCTGATGACCCTGCCTTCCGGATCGGCGGCCCGGGCTCGCACCGCCGCCGTCACCATCGCCGCGTCCGCCTCGGCCTGCGCCTGGGCGGGCGAGGAGCCCGCCGCCAGGGCCGTGTCGTAGGCGTGGGAGCGCACCTCGGAGTCGAAGTAGGGGTACAGACTGAGCATGCCGTCGTGGATGTCGGACTCCCGCTGGGTGACCTGGAGTTCGGCGGCCGACCACCAGGAGATCCGTACCGCGCGGTCCTCGTGCGCGGAGAGCGGCTTCAGCTCGCGCCACAGCGGCCCGAGCCGTCGGTACGTCGACCAGGTGTTCCAGCTGTCCCCGATGCGCCGGCAGGCGAGCGGGAGGCAGAAGCCGATCGCGGTGAGCTGGGCTCCGACGGACGCCAGCACGGGGGCCAGATCGGTGCTCAGGCCGTCCAGGTTCCCGCCGTTCCAGCGGGCCACCACGGCGGTGAACTTGGCCGCCGCGTAAGGGATGTTGCACAGCGAGCCGAACGCGATGACCAGCAGGCCGGCGCGCAGCCAGCCGTGCACCTGGACCGCCCAGCGCCAGCACATGATGTTCATCGCGACGCCCGCGACGGTGAGTGACGCGAGGTAGAGCACGATCATCTCGCGGATGAACGGCGTGTTGGCGTAGTGCGTGTCGAGGTCCCGCAGGCGCTCCTCGGGGGCGTCCCCGAGGGCGAACAGCACGATCAGCGCCACACCCACCACGGCGTACCCGGCGATCCAGCGGCGCGAGAGCCTGCGGGTCACCTCGGGCGGCCCGCCCCGCCAGTTGATGATCAGCACGAGGCAGGACGCACTGAAGGCGCTGAGCAGGCAATAGACCAGTGGCGCCGAGATGTTGGGGATTCCGGTGAGATGGTTGACCTCGGCGATGGTCGGCGGGGCCGCGAAGAGGAACACCAGGCCCGCGAGGGCGAGGAGCACGCCCACGGAGCGCATCAGCGGGTCGCGCCGGCCGCGGATCAGGGCGGGCCCCTTGAACGCGATGGCGGCGCCCATGGCGACGGCCGGGAAGTAGTAGCTGGATCCGTCCATGTGCGCGAGGGCCTTCAGCCCTGGGGCCCGCGATAGCCCAGGGACGCCTCGATGCGGCCGGCCAGCCCGTCGCGCCGCACCGGGCCGCGCAGGGAGGAACCGGCCAGCCAGGTACGGCACTTGCTGGCGAGCAGCAGACCGAAACTCTCGGCGTCCTTCTCGTCGGCGAGGTCGAAGCGGGTACGCGCGGCCACCTTCAGGACGGTCGCCTGAAGATCCGCGCTGTCGCTCAATAAGCGCGCCGCGACGGCCGCGCCCTCGACGTGGTGACTGCAGTGCCCGGCCTTCATGTGCCACAGCTCATGGCCGAGGATCACCAACTGGTGGTCGGGCGCGGTGCGTTCCTCGATGACGACGAGGTCCTGCTCGGCCATGTCGAGCCACAGCCCGCTCGCGGTGCCGGGCGGGAAGGCGGCCGTACGGAACTGGACGGGACGGCCCCGGCGTCTGCTCATCGCGTCGCACAGCGCCGCGTACAGGGCGGCGGGTTCCGCCGGTGCCGGGAGCGAGAGCTCCGCGACCAACTCGCCGCACAGGCGGCGCATGTCCCTTCCGATGCCCACAGTTCTCCCCCGGCTCACGACTCGGGCCGCTTGACGCTCTCCAGGAGCATGTCCAGCCACTCGGCGACTTTGTCCCGGTGCTGGTCGGTGGGCAACTGAGCGGCCCGCCAGGCGATTCCGCGGACGCCGTGGTCCAGGAGCAGCCGCTCCAGCGGGTCGTCCGCGGCCGAGGCCGCCGCGCGCTCGCGATCGGCGAGCCGCTGAAGGAGTTCCTGCTCCGAGCGCTGCAGGGCACCCACGAGCGCCTCGGCGTCCTCGGCCGTGAGGAAACCGGCGTGCACCCGGAAGAAGCGCTGAATGGCGTCGCAGTGCTCCATGGTGGGGCGCCGGTCGCCGTTGATGAGGGCCCCCGCCTGCTGGCGCGACATCCCGGCGCCGTCGGCGATCTCCTGCTGGGTGTACCGGCGTCCGTTGGGCTTGAGCCGGGTGCGGCGCAGCAGGTCCAGGCGTTGCAGGAAGCGGGCCTGCAGATCGGGCTCCCCGGCGGGCCGGCCGTTCAGCAGGGCCTTGACCACGGGTTCGGGGACGCCGGACTCGGCCGACAGGCGCTTGACGTCGAAGACTTCGGCCTGGTCCACGCCGAGCCGGTCGGCGAGTGCGGTGACCCGGGCCACGACGGCCTGGAGCAGAACCGTCGCCGTGGCGCCCGGAACTTCGAAGCCATCCGTCACCGACAGGTCTCCTACGTCTCTCTCAGGTCGCTCTCACGAAGGTCGGGAATCATCCGGACACGAAGGTGAGGAATCATCCGGACACGAAGGTCGGGAACCCCGGACACGAAGGTCGGGAACCAACGGGAGACTAGCCCCTCGCTCGAACTCACATCCAGGTCTCGCCACAACTGTGGCGAGATTCAGCCGTCAACAGGAGCCAAATGCCACGATAGTTGACACGGCTACTTCTTGGGCAGCAGGATCGGGGCGCCGCGTGAAGGCCGCAGAGGCAAGAGGGGTGACCTCCCGATGGCGTACCAGGCAGGAAGGCAGCGGTCCCAGCCGCGACCTGTCCCCGAGAGCCTCCAGGCTCAGGCGTATCTCCAGGACTACGCCGCCCTCCTGGAGGCCGTCCACTTCCCCTCCGTCGTCTTCGACCACCGCTGGGACGTCGTCCTGTCCAACGCCGCGTTCGAGACACTTTTCGACGGCGTCGGCCCCCATCCGACGGCCATGCCCGGTGACAATTTCCTGCGGTTCGTCCTGTTCCATCCGGACGCGGCCACGATCCTCGGCGAGCACGAGTCGAGCTGGTGCCTGCCGATGCTGGCCCACTTCGCGGCCGCCGTGGAGCGGCACGGCCAGGACCGCGGACTCCAGTCGATCCGCCGGGACATCGCCCAGGACCCGATCATGGACGCCGCCTACCGGCACGGCCTGCCGCACTGGATCCGCGCGGTGGGCCCGGGCGCCGTCGAGCACGACGGCGCCGTACGGCCGCTGGTGCACCCCGACCCGCGCTGGGGCAGCACGGACTGCCGGATCGTCGACGACACGCCCAAGACCCTTCAGGACATGGGCTATACGCGGATCACGCTGGTCCTGCGTGAGGCGCGGAACGCGCCGGCGGCCGGACCCCGCAGGGCACGCAAGACCCGCAACGGCGCGGCGGAGCTGCGCGCAGTCTGAGCCCGCCCGGCCGTACCGTCCCCCACGTTCAGTCGTCCAGCACCACGAGCACCAGCGGAACGCCGTCGCACGGGACGAGCCGCATCCCGTCGGCGGGCCGCGCGCTCCGCGCTCCCGTCAGTACGGCCCCGAAGTCCGGCCCCTTGGTGAGCGATCCGGCCAGATGCGCGGGATCGGCGGACGCGGCCACGCGCCCGCGCGCGTTCACCAAGTGCGCGGCCCCCGGCAGCCGTTGCAGCAGCGGGACGACGGCGGCCTCGAAGTGCCGCAGATACACGTCGGCCGCGGCGACCCCGACGAACCGGCCCTCCACGTGCACGGGCGCGGACAGCGTCAGGCTGTACTCGTCGGAGCAGAGGTAGTCGACATAGGGGCCGGCGACCGCGCGCTGCCCGGTGTCACGGGGGAGGGCGAACCAGTCCCAGTGCGTGTAGTCGGAGTACGCCGAGTGCCGCGGATCGAGGTCGAGCAGCAGCGGTCGTACGTCCCCGTCGGCGCCCTGCTGCCACCACTCCAGCCACGCCGGTACGTCACCTAGCAGCCCCGGCGCCGCGACGAACCCGACGCCCGACACCAGCTCCTGCCGGGTGAGCCGGAGATGGAGCCCCGGGCGCAGCGCGGCGAGATCCACGGTCGCCGGGCGCCGGCCCCGCGGGGTGACCCGGGTGAGCAGGGCCGCCGTATCGGATCGGGTCTCGGCGACCGCCTCGAAGACGGCCTCCAGCGTGCGGCGGACCTGGGCGGCGACGGCCGCCTCCGGTGTCGCCTCAAGCGTCGCCGCGGCGCCCGTCGGGCTGCCGGGGCTCCTGCTCATGGGTGCCCTCCAGCGGACGGGGACCGGACGCGGTGCGCGGCATCGCGAGGCGCAGGGCGATGAGCCGCGCCGTCGAGTCCTGGACGCACCGCTCGGCCAGCGCTCTGGCCGAATCGTGGGCCCCATCTTGCACCGCGGAGATTACGGAGCGGTGACGGTCGGCGACTTCTTCACGATATTCGTCGTCCCCGAGCACGAGACACAACAACGCCCCCACCTCGGTCTGGAGCGCGACCTGTGCGCGGGTCAGCCGGGCGGACTGGGCCGCCGCGGCGAGTTCGACATGGAACCGGCCGTAGACGCGGCTGCGCGCCGCCGCGTCCTGGGCGGACCTCAACTCGCCGAGGGTGCGCCGCAGCGGCTGGAGGTCGTCCGGCTCGGTGCGCTGCGCCGCGAGATGGGCGGCCGCTCCGGACACGGCGGCCCAGTGGTCACCCAGATCGCGCAGCTCCTCGGTGCTCCAGCCGGCCAGCCGGGTCTTGAGCCGCTCCTCGCCGGGGACGTCGGGCAGGGACACGAAACTGCCGCCGCCACGCCCCCTGCGGGTGGTGACCAGACCCTGCTGACGCAGCGCCATCAACGCCTCCCGCAGGGTCACCGTGGACACGCCGAGCTGTCCGGCCAGCTCCATCTCGCCGGGCAGCTGCTCCCCGTCGGCGAGCAGTCCCAGTTCGATGGCGTCGCCGAGCCGGTGGACGACCGTCTCGACCCGGGCGCGGTTGTCCACGGGGGTGAAGACGGCTCTCCGGATGCCGTCGACATTGCTACTCGCGTGCCGCTTCACGGCCACCACCTTGTGCGTTGACTCAACCTTTACTCTAAAGGGGTCTTGAGATTTGAACTATGGCTTCATATCTTTCCGGCAGCGTTCCAACGTGTCCATGCATCAGAAAGGTTCCCCGCCCATGGAGGGAATGGCGATCCGGCTCCAGGGCCTGCGGAAGGCGTTCGGTGAGACGACGGCCGTGGCCGGAGTCGACCTGGACATCGCCGACGGCGAGTTCTTCTCGATGCTCGGCCCGTCCGGATCGGGCAAGACGACCGTCCTGCGGATGATTGCCGGTTTCGAGGCCCCGACCGCCGGCCGTATCGAACTGGCGGGCCAGGAGGTCACCGGGCTGGCCCCCTTCGAGCGCGACGTGCACACCGTCTTCCAGGACTACGCGCTGTTCCCGCACATGACCGTGGAGCAGAACGTCGCCTACGGCCTCAAGGTCCGCAAGGTGCCCAAGGCCGAGCGGCTGGTACGGGCCCGCAAGGCGCTCGCCGACGTACGCCTCGAAGGGTTCGGCAAGCGGCGCCCGAGCCAGCTCTCCGGCGGGCAGCGACAGCGGGTCGCGCTCGCCCGCGCCCTCGTCGGACGCCCGCGCGTGCTGCTGCTCGACGAACCGCTCGGCGCCCTCGACCTCAAGCTGCGCGAACAGATGCAGGTCGAACTCAAGGCGATCCAGCGCGAGGTCGGCATCACCTTCGTGTTCGTCACCCACGACCAGGAGGAGGCCCTGACGATGAGCGACCGCATCGCCGTCTTCCACCAGGGCCGCATCGAACAGGTCGGCACCCCCGCCGAGATCTACGAACGGCCCGCCACCCCCTTCGTCGCGGGTTTCGTCGGCACCTCCAACCTGCTCGACGGCCAGTCCGCGCGACAGATCGTCGGCGCCGCGGGCACGTACAGCATCAGGCCCGAGAAGATCCGGGTCCTCAAGGAGTCCGCCGAGGCAGACGAGCCGGAGCACTCCACCGCCACCGGCACCGTCGCCGAGGTCGTCTATCTGGGGGACTCCACCCGCTTCCTCGTCGACCTCGACGCGGGCGGGCGCCTCACCGCGCTCCAGCAGAACCTGGAGACCTCCTCCGAGGACGTCGCCGCCTACCGCGGCACCCGGGTCCGGCTCCAGTGGCACCGCCGCCACACCTTCGAAGTCCCCGACGCTCACTGACCCCCACGCCCCTTACGTATGGAGAACGTCGTGCGCCTCACCCGAACCCTCCGCGCCGCGGCCGCCGTCGCGGTGCTCCTCGCGGCCTCCGCCTGCGGCTCGTCCGACACGGGCGCCTCCTCGGCCACCGGCCTCAACCCCCCTGACCTCAAGGCCCAGTCGAAGCTCGGCAAGACCGAGGGCCAGGTCAACCTCATCGCCTGGGCCGGCTATGTCGAGGACGGCTCCAACGACCCCAAGGTCAACTGGGTCTCCGACTTCGAGAAGCAGACCGGCTGTCAGGTCAACTCCAAGGTCGCGGCCAGCTCCGACGAGATGGTCAAGCTGATGAAGACCGGCCAGTACGACGCCGTCTCCGCCTCCGGCGACGCCTCCCTGCGGCTCATCGCCTCCGGCGACGCGGCCCCCGTCAACACGGACCTCGTACCGAACTACAAGGACGTCTTCAGCGGCCTGAAGAAGGGCGCCTGGAACTCCGTCGACGGCCAGATGTACGGCATCCCGCACGGCCGCGGCGCCAACCTGCTCATGTACAACACACAGAAGGTCACGCCCGCCCCGACCTCCTGGTCCGCCGTCTTCGACGACGCCTCGAAGTACAAGGGGCACGTGACGGCGTACGACTCTCCGATCTACATCGCCGACGCGGCGCTGTATCTCAAGGCAACCAAGCCCGAGTTGAAGATCAAGGACCCCTACGCGCTGGACCAGAAGCAGTTCGACGCGGCCGTCGCCCTGCTGAAGAAGCAGAGCGCGAACGTCGGGGAGTACTGGAGCGACTACCTCAAGGAGATCTCCGCCTTCAAGAGCGGCGACTCCGTGGTCGGCACCACCTGGCAGGTCATCGCCAACCTCGCGCAGGGCGAGGGCGCCAAGGTGAAGGCCTTCGTGCCCAAGGAGGGCTCCACGGGCTGGTCGGACACCTGGATGATCTCCGCCAAGGCCAAGCACCCCAACTGCGCCTACAAGTGGATGGACTGGATCATCTCGCCGAAGGTGAACGCCCAGGTCGCCGAGTACTTCGGTGAGGCCCCCTCGAACGCCAAGGCATGCGCCCAGACCAGCGACAAGTCCTTCTGCGGCACCTTCCACGCGGCCGACGAGAGCTACTGGAAGAACATCGCCTTCTGGAACACGCCCATCGAGCAGTGCCTCGACGGCCGCACCGACGTGAAGTGCGTGCCGTACGCCAAGTGGGTCCAGGCCTGGACCGAGATCAAGGGCTGACACACCGATGACCACCACCGCGCAGGCCGCCGGACGGTCCCCCGTCCGGCGGCTCGCCGGGACCCTGCACCGACACCCACGGCTGCGGCTGTCCCTGCTGCTCACCGCGCCGCTGCTCTGGCTGGCCGTGCTCTACCTCGGCTCGCTGGCCGTGCTGTTCGTCTCGGCGTTCTGGACGACCGACTCCTTCACCTCCGAGGTCGTGAAGGTCTGGTCGACGGACAACTTCCACGCGCTGTTCACCACCCCCGTCTTCCGGCAGGTGATCCTGCGCAGCATCGGCGTCGCGCTCGCGGTCACCGCCCTGTGCGCGGTGATCGCCTTCCCGGTCGCCTTCTACACGGCCCGCATCGCCAAGCCGCGGTGGCGCCCGCTGCTCGTGGTCGCCATCCTCACCCCGCTGTGGGCGAGTTATCTCGTCAAGGTGTACGCCTGGCGGCTGATCCTGTCCCAGGGAGGCCTCGCCGACTGGATGCTGAAGCCGTTCGGGCTGAGCGGACCCGGGTTCGGACTGCCCGCGGCGGTCATCGCACTGACGTATCTCTGGCTGCCGTACATGATCCTGCCGATCCACACGGCACTGGAACAGCTGCCCGCCAACCTGCTCGACGCGTCGGCCGACCTCGGCGGGCGCCCCGGACGCACCTTCCGCTCGGTGGTGCTGCCGATGGTCCTGCCCTCCGTGGCCGCCGGCTCCGTCTTCACCTTCTCGCTCAGCCTCGGCGACTACATCACCGTGCAGATCGTCGGCGGCAAGACCCAGCTCATCGGCAACCTCGTCTACTCCAACATCGAACTGAACCTGCCCATGGCCGCCGCGCTCGGCACGGTCCCCGTCGTCGTCATCGTGCTGTACCTGCTCGCGATGCGCCGCACGGGCGCACTGAGCAGCCTCTGAGGAGCCCGCTGTGCAACTCTCCCGTTCCGCGCGTATCGCGCTGCGCGTCGCCGCCGGGCTCGGCTTCGCGGTCATCTACGTCCCGCTCGCGCTCGTCCTGGTCAACTCCTTCAACCCGGACCGCAGCGCCAGCTGGCCGCCGCGCGGGCTCACCTTCCACTGGTGGTCGGTCGCCTGGCAGAACGAGGGCGCCCGCGCGGCCCTCTGGGTCTCGGTCAAGGCCGGCCTCGGCGCCACGGCCATCGCCCTCGTCCTCGGCACGCTGATCGCCTTCGCGGTCGCCCGGCACCGCTTCTTCGGCCGCGACGCCATCTCCTTCGTCGTCGTCCTGCCGATCGCGCTGCCCGGCATCGTCACAGGCATCGCGCTCAACTCGGCCTTCAGCACGGTCCTCCAACCGCTCGGCGTCGGCCTCGGCATGTTCACCGTGATCGTCGGCCACGCCACGTTCTGCATCGTCGTGGTCTTCAACAACGTGGTGGCGCGGCTGCGCCGCACGGCGGGGTCGTACGAGGAAGCGGCGATGGACCTCGGTGCCGACACCTTCCGGGCCTTCGCCGACGTCACCTTCCCGCTGATGCGCTCCGCGCTGCTGGCGGGCGGGCTGCTCGCCTTCGCGCTCTCCTTCGACGAGATCGTGGTGACGACGTTCACGGCCGGACCCGGTATCGAGACGCTGCCGATCTGGATCTTCAACAACATGACCCGGCCCCAGCAGGCCCCGGTCGTGAACGTCGTGGCGGCGGTGCTCGTCCTGCTCTCGGTGCTTCCGATCTACGCGGCCCAGCGACTGTCCGCCGACACGGCGGCCGAGAGCAGGATCTAGCGAGCTGGAACCGGGGCCCGGTGCGGCGGCCCGCACAGGGCCCCGGTGCGGCAGGCCGCTACCCGGCGAACTCCCGCATCCACGCCTCGACCTCGTCCGACGAGCGCGGCAGTCCCGCCGACAGGTTCTCGTACCCGTCCGCCGTCACCAGCAGATCGTCCTCGATGCGGACGCCGATGCCGCGCCATTCCTCGGGCACGGTCAGATCGTCCGGCTGGAAGTAGAGGCCGGGCTCGACGGTGAGGACCATGCCGGGTTCGAGCACGCCGTCGACGTAGCCCTCGCTGCGGGCCTGTGCGCAGTCGTGGACGTCGAGTCCCAGCATGTGACCGGTGCCGGCCATGGTGAAGCGGCGTTGCAGACAGAGGTCGTAGGCGCGCTCCGCCGGGCCCTCGATGAAGCCCCACTCCACCAGTCGCCCGGTCAGCGACCGCTGGGCGGCCTCGTGGAAGTCGCGGTAGTGGGCGCCCGGCTTCACCGCGGCCATGCCGGCCTCCTGGGCCTCGTACACCGCGTCGTAGATCTCGCGCTGGAGCGGGGTGAAGGTGCCGCTGACGGGGAGCGTGCGGGTGACGTCGGCCGTGTAGAGGGTGCGGGCCTCCACGCCCGCGTCGAGCAGGAGCAGGTCGCCCGGGCGGACCGGACCGTCGTTCCGCACCCAGTGCATGATCGTGGCGTGCTCGCCGGCCGCGCAGATGGAGCCGTAGCCGACGTCGTTGCCCTCGACGCGGGCGCGGCGGAAGAAGGTGCCCTCGATCCACCGCTCCGAGGTGGCGACCGCCTGCGACAACTCCCGTACGACATCGGTGAATCCGCGCACCGTGGCGTCCACGGCCCCGCGCAGCTCGCCGATCTCCCAGGCGTCCTTGACCAGGCGCAGGTCGCAGAGCGCCTCCTCGAGTTCGGCGTCCCGGTCCTCGTCCGTGGTGAGCGCCGCTTCGATGACGGGGTCGTGTCCGCGCACGACACGCGTCGGTACGCCGGTGTCCCGCAGGTCCTCGGCGATCGTACGGATGTCCCGGCAGGGCAGGTCCAGCACCCGCTCCGACTCGGCCAGGGAGCGACGGCGGCCCATCCACAGCTCGGCCGTCATGCCCGTCCAGAACTCGTCGCTGTCGCGGCTGTCGCGGGGGAGCTGGTAGCAGTGCGCGTCATGACCGCCGTCCGGGCGGGGCTCCAGGACCAGGGCGCCGTCGCGGGCTTGGTCACCCGTCAGGTGGACATAGCCGGAGTACGGACGGAAGGGGTAGTGGCTGTCGTTCGCGCGGATCTTGAGGATTCCCGAGGGGACGACGAGTCGCTCGCCCGGAAAGCGGGCGGAGAGCGCGGCACGGCGCCGGGCGGCGTACGGGGCCTGCTCGATGGGCTCCGGATCCAGCTTCTCGGTGTCGGCCCAGCCGGTCCGCATCAGGGCGGACAGCTCGTCGGAGATTCCTCGGTACAGTCCGTTCTTTCGGCCCTTGGCCACGTCAGGCACCTTCTTCGTTGTGTGGTGTGTTCCCGGCAAGCGCGTGTGGTGACTGTTCCCAGCTAGAGAACCATGTGACATAGTACTGATGTGAGCGAGCGATTCACCTGCGATGTCGTGGTCGTCGGGGCCGGAATGGTGGGCGCGGCCTGCGCGTTCTACGCGGCCCGGACGGGCCTGGACGTCGTCCTGGTCGACCGGGGCCCGGTGGCCGGCGGCACGACGGGCGCGGGCGAGGGCAATCTGCTCGTCTCCGACAAGGAACCGGGGCCGGAGCTCGAACTCGCCCTGCTCTCCGGGCGATTGTGGGCCGCCCTCGCAGAGCGGAGAGGCGAGGCGATCGAGTACGAGGCCAAGGGTGGTGTCGTCGTCGCCTCCACGGCAAAGGGGCTCGCCGCCCTGGAGAGCTTCGCGGCCGGCCAGCGGGCCGCCGGGGTCGAGGCCGCCCCGGTCGACGCCGGTCGACTCCACGATCTGGAGCCGCACTTGGCGCCGGGACTCGCGGGCGCCGTCCACTATCCGCAGGACGCCCAGGTGATGCCCTCCCTGGCCGCCGCCCATCTCGTCCGCGCGTCGGGCGCCCGCCTGCTCACCGGCCGGACGGTCACCGAAGTGCTGCGCACGGCGGACGGAGCGGTGCGCGGGGTGCGTACGGACCAGGGCGAGATCCACGCCCCGGCGGTCGTGAACGCGGCCGGCACCTGGGGCGCCGAGCTGGCCGCGCTGGCGGGGGTCTGCCTCCCCGTGCTCCCTCGGCGCGGCTTCGTCCTTGTCACCGAACCCCTGCCGCGCATGATCCGGCACAAGGTGTACGCGGCGGACTATGTCGCCGACGTGGCCAGCGACTCGGCCGCGCTGCAGACCTCGCCGGTCGTGGAGGGCACCGCCGCCGGGCCGGTGCTGATCGGCGCGAGCCGGGAGCGGGTCGGCTTCGACCGCACGTTCGCGCTGCCGGTCGTCCGGGCCCTCGCCGCGGGCGCCACCCGGCTCTTCCCCTTCCTGGAACAGGTGCGGGCGATGCGCGCCTACGTCGGCTTCCGCCCCTACCTGCCCGACCACCTGCCCGCGATCGGGCCCGACGCGCGGGTGCCCGGCCTCTTCCACGCCTGCGGGCACGAGGGCGCGGGCATCGGACTCGCCACCGGCACCGGGCACTTGATCGCCCAGGTGCTGAGCGGCAAGGCCCCGGAGCTGGACCTGGCGCCGTTCCGGCCCGACCGTTTTCCCCCGTCACAGGAGGCGGCGTGAACCCGCTGGACCTGGTCCGGGCCCACCCGGGCCCCGCCTTCACCGTCACGCTCGACGGCCGTGAGATCGAGGCGCTGCCCGGTCGGACGGTCGGCGCCGCGCTCTGGGCCGTCGGCGTCACCTCCTGGCGCTCCACCCGGGGCGAGGGCCGTCCGCGCGGCCTCTTCTGTGGCATCGGCGTCTGCTTCGACTGCCTGGTGACCGTCAACGGCCGCCCGAATCAACGGGCTTGTCTGGTGCCGCTGCGACCCGGTGACGCGATCCGCACCCAGGAAGGGAGCGGTCACGATGACTGAGCGAGCCCGACTGGCCGTGGTCGGCGCGGGCCCCGCGGGGCTGGCCGCAGCGATCGCCGCCTCGGCCCGGGGGGTGCACGTGACCGTGATCGACTCCGGCGCCGACGCCGGTGGCCAGTTCTACCGGCAGCCCGCCGACGACCTCGGCGCCCGCCGCCCCCAGGCCCTGCACCACCAGTGGCACACCTGGGAGCGGCTCCGCGACGGGCTCCGCGCGCACATCGCCGCCGGACGGATCACGCACCTGAGAGACCATCATGTGTGGTTGGTCGAAAGGCATTTGAACGGCTTCACCGTCCACGCGCTGCTCGGACCCGAGCAGGAGAGGCCCGCCGAGGTCCTCGCCGACGCCGTGCTGCTCGCCACTGGCGGTTATGAGAAGGTCCTGCCCTTCCCCGGCTGGACGCTGCCCGGCGTGGTGACCGCGGGCGGTGCGCAGGCCATGCTCAAGGGCGCCCTCGTCCTGCCGGGGCGTATCGCGGTGGTCGCGGGCACCGGGCCGCTGCTGCTGCCGGTCGCCACCGGGCTCGCCGCGGCGGGCGCCGAGGTCGCCGCACTGGTCGAGTCCGCGGACCCGAAGGCCTTCCTACGGCACGGCAGGGCGTTCGCGGCGCAGCCGGCCAAGCTCGCCGAGGGCGCCCAGTACGCGGCCGCGCTGCTGCGCCACCGGGTGAGGACCTACGCGCGCCACACCGTGGTCGAGGCGCACGGCGGCACGGCCCACGGCGGCGAAGCGCGGGGCGGCGAAGTGCGGGGCGGTGAGCGGCTGGAGGCCGTGACCGTCGCCGCGCTCGACGCCGACGGCCGGGTCCGTCCCGGCACGCAGCGGCGCATCCCCTGCGACACGCTCGCCGTCGGCCACGGCATGCTCCCGCACACCGACCTCGCCGAGACCCTCGGCTGCCGGCTGGACGGCCTGAACGTGCGCGTCGACGACGAGCAGCGCACGGACGTGGCGGGTGTATGGGCAGCCGGCGAGACCACCGGCATCGGCGGCGCCGCCCTCTCGCTCGCCGAGGGGCACATCGCCGGACGCTCGATCGCCGCGCGGCTGGCGGGCACCGAACCCGACCCGCGCGGCTGGGCGGCGGCCGCGCGGTCCCGTACGAGACTGCGGAGGTTCTTCGCGGCGGTCGACGCCGCCTACGCGCCGCCCGCGCGCTGGACCGAGCTGATCACCGACGAGACGGTCGTCTGCCGCTGCGAGGAGGTCACCGGCGGCGCGATCCGCGAGGCCGTCGACGAACTCGGCGCCGGTGACGTCCGTACGGTGAAACTGCTGACCCGGGCCGGAATGGGCTGGTGCCAGGGCCGGATGTGCGCGCCCGCCGTCGCGGGGCTCGCCGGGTGCGCCCTCGCCCCGTCGCGGCGGCCGTTCGCTCGGCCGGTACCGCTCGGGGTGCTCGCCCGCGCGGGCGAGACCACCGGGGAGCCGGAGGACGACTGACGCCGGACGCAACGCACTTGCCCGCACGCCTGCCGTATCGGCCCGCGCGCCCCCGCAGTATCGGCCCGTGCACGCCGCAGTATCGGTCGGCACGCCGCGCCGTATCCGTCCGCAGGCCCTGCCGTATCTGTGCGCAGGCCCCCGCAGTATCGGCCCGTGCGCCCCGCGGTATCCGTCCGCAAGCCCCGCCGTATTCGTCCGCAGGTCCTGCCGCATCGGTCCGCGCACCCCGCCGTATCCGTCGCAGATCCTGGCGACCAGGCCTACCAGTAAAATGTCACACCCCATTGAGAGGGGACCGCTCATGACCGCCACCACTCCCCAGGCCCGCCCCTGGCGCGGAGTCCTCGTCGCCACCGCCCTCCCGCTGAACCACGACCTCTCCGTCGACTACGACAGGTTCGCCGACCACTGCGCCTGGCTCGTCGAGAACGGCTGCGACGGCGTCGTACCGAACGGCTCGCTCGGTGAGTACCAGGTGCTCACGCCCGAGGAGCGCGCCAAGGTCGTGGAGACGGCGGTCGCGGCCATCGGCGGGCAGCGCGTGATGCCCGGCGTCGCCGCCTACGGCTCCGTCGAGGCCCGCCGCTGGGCCGAGCAGGCGCGCGACGCGGGCTGTGCCTCCGTGATGCTGCTGCCGCCGAACGCGTACCGCGCCGACGAGCGTTCCGTCCTTGCCCACTACGCGCAGGTCGCCGAGGCGGGCGTGCCGGTCGTGGCGTACAACAACCCGATCGACACCAAGGTCGACCTGGTCCCCGAGCTGCTCGCGAAACTGCACGGCGAGGGGTACATCCACGCGGTCAAGGAGTTCTCCGGAGATGTGCGCCGCGCCTACCGGCTCGCCGAACTCGCCCCGGCCCTGGACCTGTTGATCGGAGCCGACGACGTCCTGCTGGAGCTCGCGGTCGCGGGCGCCAAGGGCTGGGTGGCCGGCTACCCGAACGCACTGCCCGCCGCGAGCGTGGAGCTCTACCACGCCGCCGTCGACGGTGACCTCGCCACGGCGGGCAAGCTCTACCGTCAGCTGCACCCGCTGCTGCGCTGGGACTCGAAGGTCGAGTTCGTGCAGGCCATCAAGTTGTCCATGGACATCGTCGGGAGGCACGGCGGTCCGGTCCGGCCGCCGCGCGTTCCGCTGCTGCCCGAGCAGGAGGCCGCCGTCCGGGCCGCCACCGAGCGCGCCGTCGCCGCCGGCCTCGCCTGATTCGCCGCCCCCCTCGATCCCCCAGGAGTGCCATGCGCAGCAAACTCGTCCTGCACGCCGTCGACTCGCACACCGAGGGCATGCCCACCCGGGTGATCACCGGAGGAATCGGCGCGATCCCCGGATCGACCATGAACGAGCGGCGACTCCACTTCCGTGAGCACCGCGACGACATCAAGCAGCTCCTGATGAACGAGCCGCGCGGCCACTCCGCCATGAGCGGCGCCATCCTCCAGCCGCCCACCCGCCCCGACTGCGACTACGGCGTCCTCTACATCGAGGTCTCCGGATACCTCCCCATGTGCGGGCACGGCACCATCGGGGTCGCGACCGTGCTCGTGGAGACCGGCATGGTCGAGGTCGTCGAGCCGGTCACCACCATCCGGCTCGACACCCCGGCGGGCCTGGTCATCGCCGAGGTCGCGGTCGAGGACGGCGCCGCCACGGCGGTCACGCTGAAGAACGTGCCGTCCTTCTCCGTCGGTCTGGACCGCAAGGCCACGCTCGCCGACGGGCGGACGGTGACGTACGACCTCGCGTACGGCGGCAATTTCTACGCCATCCTGCCGCTGGAGCAGTTCGGGCTGCCCTTCGACCGCGCCCGCAAGGACGACATCCTCGCCGCCGGTCTGTCACTGATGGAGGCGATCAACGCCGAGGACGAACCGGTCCACCCCGAGGACGAGTCCATCCGCGGCTGCCACCACGTCCATCTCGTCGCCCCCGGCGCCACGGCCCGCCACTCCCGCCACGCCATGGCGATCCATCCCGGCTGGTTCGACCGCTCACCCTGCGGTACGGGCACCAGCGCGCGCATGGCCCAGCTGCACGCCCGTGGTGAACTCCCCCTGCACACCGAGTTCGTGAACGAGTCGTTCATCGGGACGCGGTTCACGGGACGGCTGCTCGGTACGACCGAGGTCGCCGGAATCCCCGCCGTACTGCCCAGTTTCACCGGTCGCGCGTGGATCACCGGCACCGCCCAGTACCTGCTGGACCCCTCCGATCCTTTCCCGGCCGGCTTCATCCTCTAGATCTTCAGGAGATACTGGTAGCGCGTGACATTGCACATGCCCGTTCGAGGAGACACCCCCATGGCCGCCCAGCGCAGCAGCGCACCCTCCGCCGCTCCCGCCCTGCCCACGCTGGGCGGCAAGAAGAGCAGCTACCGCGAGCGCGTCGCCGACGCCCTGCGGGCCGCGCTGATCGCCGGTGAACTGCGCGCGGGCGAGGTCTACTCCGCCCCGACCCTCGCCGCCCGCTTCGGCGTCTCGGCGACGCCGGTGCGCGAGGCGATGCTCGACCTCGCCAAGGAGGGCCTGGTCGACACGGTGCCCAACAAGGGCTTCCGGGTCACCGCGGTCTCCGAGAAGCAGCTCGACGAGTACACCCACATCCGCTCGCTCATCGAGATCCCCACCGTGGTGGGGCTGGCCGGCACCGCGGACCTGGTCTCGCTGGAGGCGCTGCGCCCGGCCGCCCGGGAGATCGTGACCGCGGCGGCCGCCGGCGACCTCATCGCCTACGTCGAGGCGGACATCCGCTTCCACCTCGGCCTGCTCGCCCTCGCGGGCAACGCGCATCTGGTCGAGGTCGTCGGAGACCTGCGGAAGCGCTCGCGCCTCTACGGTCTCCACGCCCTCGTCGAGGCGGGCCGCCTGGAGGCCTCGGCGGAGGAGCACCTGGAACTCCTCGACGCGCTCATGGCCCGTGACGAGGGCGCCGTACGCGAGGTGATGACCCGTCACCTCGGCCATGTGCGGGGCATCTGGGCCGCCCGCTAGGGTCTCTTCGGCATGATCCGCCGGACAGGCGCTGGAAGCCGGGGCGGTCGCGCTCCGTCCGCTTCGGGCCGTGGATGACAGGGCACACCCCTGGCCCGTCCCGGGGGGAGTGGGGCCTGCTGACGGGCGGCGAGGAGGTTACGCAAGTCGTTTGCATAACTTGCGCTATTCTTGCGTGCATGACGCGACGACTTGCTCAGGTGGCGAAGAAGGTCGGGGTCAGCGAGGCCACGGTCAGCCGGGTGCTCAACGGCAAGCCCGGAGTCTCCGATTCCACCCGGCAGGCGGTGCTGTCCGCCCTCGACGTCCTCGGCTACGAGAGGCCCACGCAGCTGCGCGGTGAACGGGCGCGGCTCGTGGGCCTCGTGCTGCCCGAGCTGCAGAACCCGATCTTCCCGGCCTTCGCCGAAGTGATCGGCGGGGCGCTCGCGCAGCTCGGGCTCACCCCGGTGCTGTGCACCCAGACCAAGGGCGGTGTCTCCGAGGCCGACTATGTGGAGCTGCTGCTTCAGCAGCAGGTCTCCGGCGTGGTGTTCGCGGGCGGTCTGTACGCGCAGGCGGACGCGCCGCACGACCACTACCGGCAGCTCGCGGAGCGCAACATTCCGGTGGTGCTGGTCAACGCGGCCATCGAGCATCTCGGCTTTCCCTGCGTCTCCTGCGACGACGCCGTCGCCGTCGAACAGGCCTGGCGCCACCTGGCCTCGCTCGGTCACGAACGCATCGGTCTCGTCCTCGGACCCGCCGACCACATGCCCTCCCAGCGGAAGCTGACGGCGGCCCGCGCGCTCGCCCCCGACCTGCCCGACGAGCACGTCGCGCGCGCCATGTTCTCGCTGGAGGGCGGCCAGGCCGCCGCCACCCGGCTGCTCGACCGGGGCGTCACCGGCATCATCTGCGCCAGCGACCCGCTCGCGCTCGGCGCCGTGCGGGCGGCCCGCCGCAGGGGACTCGCCGTCCCGGGCGAGGTCTCCGTCGTGGGGTACGACGACTCGGCGTTCATGAACTGCACCGAACCCCCGCTCACCACGGTCCGTCAGCCCATCGAGGCGATGGGGCGCGCCGCGGTCGAGCTGCTGAACGCCCAGATCGGCGGGGGCAGCGTCACTCCCGAAGAGCTGCTGTTCGAGCCGGAGTTGGTGGTCCGCGGCTCGACCGCGCAGGCGCCCCGCTGACCGACCACGCAGGTGCCCCGATGACCGACAGCGCAGGCGCCTCGCTGACCCACCATGCCGGCGCCCCGCTGACCCACCGCGCGGGCGCCCCGCAGACCCAGCGCGCGGGCGCCGGCTGATCGACCGCGCGGGCGCCCCGCGTGTCGACCGCGCAAGGATCCCGTGGGCCGGCCGCGCAAGCGTCCCGTCACTACAGCCACGTCAGATCCATGGGGCTGTCAAATAATTACAGATTCTGCGCGAGATCTTGCGCACCGCTGTCACCGGTGCTTGAGTGTGCGGCGCCAGACACGGACGCCGCACCACCAGGTGCGCCGCCGTGGCCCTTCCCTGCGCCTGCCCAAGAGGGGTCCACCGATGAGAAGTCCCGGGTTCCGCCGCACCAGCACCACGCTCATGGCCTCCGCCCTCGCGCTGACCGCGATCACGGCGTGCGGCTCCAGCGACGACGGCTCCGCGGGTGGCAAGACCCGCATCACGGTCAACTGCATGCCGCCCAAGAGCGCCAAGGTCGACCGTTCGTTCTTCGAGGCCGACGTCAAGGCGTTCGAGAAGGCCAACCCGACCATCGACGTCGTCGCACACGACGCGTTCCCGTGTCAGGACCCCAAGACGTTCGACGCCAAGCTCGCCGGCGGCCAGATGGAGGACGTGTTCTACACGTACTTCACCGACGCCAAGCACGTCGTCGACATCAACCAGGCCGCCGACATCACCAGTTACGTCAAGGACCTCAAGAGCTACAGCACCATCCAGCAGCAGCTGCGCGACATCTACACCGTCGACGGCAAGATCTACGGCGTCCCGCGCACCGGCTACTCGATGGGTCTGATCTACAACAAGAAGCTCTTCGAGAAGGCCGGTCTCGACCCGAACAAGCCCCCGGCGACCTGGGAGGAGCTGCGCGCGGACGCCAAGAAGATAGCCGCGCTCGGCAACGGCACCGTCGGATACGCCGACTACAGCGCCCAGAACCAGGGCGGCTGGCACTTCACCGCCGAGATGTACTCGCAGGGCGGCAACGTGGTGAGCGAGGACGGCAAGAAGGCGACCGTCGACACCCCCGAGGGCAAGGCCGTCCTGCAGAACCTCAAGGACATGCGCTGGACCGACAACTCCATGGGCAGCAAACAGCTCCTGGTCATCAACGACGTCCAGCAGCTGATGGGCTCCGGCAAGCTCGGCATGTACCTCTCCGCGCCCGACAACATCCCGATCCTCGTCAAGGAGAAGGGCGGCAACTACGACGACCTCGCCCTCGCGCCCATGCCCGGCGGCAAGGGCACGCTCATCGGCGGCGACGGCTACATGTTCAACAAGAAGGACAGTCCGGAGCAGATCAAGGCCGGCCTCAAGTGGCTCGACAGCATGTTCCTGACGCCCGGTGACGGCTTCCTCGGTGACTACGCCCGCGCCAAGCAGAACAACGCGCCCGTGGGTCTGCCCGAGCCGCGCCTGTTCACCGGCGCCGCCGACGCCAAGGACCAGCAGGTCAAGAAGGCCAACGCCAACGTCCCCGTCGAGAACTACCAGGCCTTCCTCGACGGCAACCAGAGCCTGCAGATGAAGATCGAGCCGCCGCAGGCCCAGCAGATCTACTCGGTCCTCGACGGCGCCGTCTCGGCGGTCCTCACCAAGAAGGACGCCGACGTCGACAAACTGCTGAAGGACGCCTCCGGCAAGATCGACTCCATCCTGGCCCGAGGCTGACACCGTTCATGAAGACCGCATCGAAGCCCGCAGCACTCCCTCCGGCCGCCCTCGGCGCGCCGGAGGTGCCGCGGTCGGCCGGGCGCCGGAACGGGGGCCCATGGCGCCGGCGCCTGGCCGACCAGTCCCGCGCGTACGCCTTCCTGATCGGCGGCCTGCTCTGCTTCGCGCTGTTCTCCTGGTACCCGGCGATCCGCGCGGTCGTGATCGCCTTCCAGAAGTACACGCCCGGCTCAGGCGGCGAGTGGGTCGGCACCGCGAACTTCACCCGCGTCTTCCACGACCCGGAGTTCACCGCCGCCTGGCGCAACACCCTGACCTTCACGCTCCTCGCCCTGCTCATCGGCTTCGCCGTCCCCTTCGTGATGGCGCTGGTCCTCAATGAACTGAGGCACGCGAAGGCCTTCTTCCGAGTCGTGGTCTATCTGCCGGTGATGATCCCGCCGGTGGTCAGCGCGCTGCTGTGGAAGTGGTTCTACGATCCCGGAGCGGGCCTCGCCAACGAGGCGCTGCGCTTCCTGCACCTGCCGACCTCGAACTGGTCCAACGGCGCCGACACCGCGCTCGTCTCCCTGGTCATCGTCGCCACCTGGGCCAACCTCGGCGGCACCGTCCTCATCTACCTCGCCGCCCTGCAGAGCATCCCCGGCGAGCTGTACGAGGCGGCCGAACTGGACGGCGCGAACATCTGGCAGCGCATCCGGCACGTGACGATCCCGCAGACCCGCTTCATCATCCTCATGCTGATGCTGCTGCAGATCATCGCCACCATGCAGGTCTTCACCGAACCGTTCGTGATCACCGGCGGCGGCCCGGAGAACGCGACCGTGACGGTCCTGTACCTGATCTACAAGTACGCCTTCCTCTACAACGACTTCGGAGGGGCGTGTGCCTTGAGCGTCATGCTGCTCGTCCTGCTCAGCGCCTTCTCCGCGGTCTATCTCCGGCTGACCCGCTCCACCGGGGAGGAGTCATGAGCGTCCGCACCCTGGTCTCGCCGCTCACCCTGGCCCGCCCCCGCGGCAAGGCCGCCTACTGGGCCGTCTTCACCGGCGTCGTCCTGCTCTTCGCGCTCGCCTTCCTCTTCCCGGTCTACTGGATGGTGACCGGCGCGATGAAGTCGCCGGACGAGGTCACCCGCACACCCCCGACACTCGTCCCCCAGCACCTGAGCCTCAGCGGCTACACCGACGCCTGGGACCTGATGGACCTGCCGACCCATCTGTGGAACACGGTGGTGCAGGCCACCGGGGCGTGGGTACTCCAGCTGGTCTTCTGCACGGCCGCCGCCTACGCCCTCTCCAAGCTGAAGCCCGCCTTCGGCAAGGTCGTCCTCGGCGGCATCCTCGCCACGCTGATGGTCCCCGCGCAGGCCCTGGTCGTACCGAAGTACCTGACCGTCGCCGATCTGCCGCTGATCCACACGAGCCTGCTCAACGACCCACTCGGCATCTGGCTGCCGGCCGTGGCCAATGCCTTCAACCTCTATCTGCTCAAGCGATTCTTCGACCAGATCCCGCGCGACGTGCTGGAGGCCGCCGAGATCGACGGAGCCGGACGGCTGCGCACGCTGTGGTCGATCGTGCTGCCGATGTCCCGGCCCGTCCTGGGCGTCGTGTCGATCTTCGCGCTGGTCGCCGTCTGGCAGGACTTCCTCTGGCCGCTGATGGTCTTCTCCGACACCGACAAGCAGCCCATCAGCGTCGCCCTCGTCCAGCTGTCCCAGAACATCCAGCTGACCGTGCTCATCGCCGCGATGGTGATCGCGAGCATCCCCATGGTCGTGATGTTCCTGGTGTTCCAGCGGCACATCATCGCCGGGATCAGCGCGGGCAGCACCAAGGGCTGACGCCCCGATGTGACCTCCTCGAACGAAAGGCAACGCGCCGTGGGACAGCCCCGCCCTGCCCGAAATCAGTCCGAGTGGTGGCGCTCAGCCGTCATCTACCAGGTGTACGTCCGCAGCTTCGCGGACGGCGACGGTGACGGCACCGGCGACCTCGCGGGCGTCCGCGCCAGACTCCCGTACCTCGCCGAACTCGGCGTGGACGCCCTGTGGTTCAACCCCTGGTACCTCTCGCCCCTGGCCGACGGCGGCTACGACGTCGCCGACTACCGCGTCATCGACCCCGCCTTCGGGACGCTCGTCGAGGCGGAGAAGCTCATCGCCGAGGCGCGGGAGCTGGGCATCCGCACCCTCGTCGACATCGTGCCGAACCACGTGTCCGACCAACACCCCTGGTTCCGGGCCGCCCTGGCCGGCGGCCCCGAGCGCGAGCTCTTCCACTTCCGCCCCGGACGCGGCGAGAACGGCGAGCTCCCGCCCAACGACTGGCCGTCCCAGTTCGCCGGCTCCACCGAACCCGTCTGGACCAGGCTGCCCGACGGGGACTGGTACCTCCATCTGTTCACCCCCGAGCAGCCCGACCTCAACTGGGCGCACCCCGTGGTCCGCCAGGAGCACGAGGACGTCCTGCGCTTCTGGTTCGAGCGCGGTGTCGCGGGCGTCCGCATCGACTCGGCCGCCCTGCTCGCCAAGGACCCGGACCTGCCCGACTTCGTCGAGGGCCGCGATCCGCACCCGTACGTCGACCGCGACGAACTCCACGACATCTACCGCTCCTGGCGCACGGTCGCCGACGAGTACGACGGCATCTTCGTCGGCGAGGTCTGGCTCCCCGACACCGAGCGCTTCGCCCGCTATCTGCGCCCCGACGAACTGCACACCGCCTTCAACTTCTCCTTCCTGTCCTGCCCCTGGGACGCGCGGAAGCTGCGTACGTCGATCGACGAGACCCTCGCCGAACACGCGCCGGTGGGCGCGCCCGCCACCTGGGTGCTGTGCAACCACGACGTGACCCGCACGGTCACCCGCTACGGCCGGACCGACACCGGGTTCGACTTCACCACCAAGGCCTTCGGCACCCCCACCGACCTCGCTCTGGGCACCCGTCGGGCCCGCGCCGCCGCCCTGCTCTCGCTGGCGCTGCCCGGCGCCGTCTACCTCTACCAGGGCGAGGAACTCGGCCTGCCCGAGGCGGACATACCGCGGGACCGCATCCAGGACCCCATGCACTTCCGCTCCGGCGGCACGGACCCGGGGCGCGACGGCTGTCGCGTACCGCTGCCGTGGGCGGCCGAGGCGCCCTACGCGGGATTCGGCGGCGACCCCTGGCTGCCGCAGCCCGCGAACTGGCCCGCGTACGCCGCCGACCAGCAGGCCGAGGACCCCGGCTCGATGCTCAGCCTCTACAGGGAGGCGCTCCGTATCCGCCGCACCGAGCCCGGCTTCGGCGACGGCCCGGTCAGCTGGCTGCCCGCGCCCGACGGCGTCCTCGCCTTCGCCCGCACGGACGGACTGCGCTGTGCGGTCAACCTCTCCGACACCCCGGCCGAACTCCCGGAGCACTCCCGACTCCTGCTCACCAGCGGCCCCTTGGACGCCGAGGGGCGGCTCCCCCAGGACACGGCGGCCTGGCTGCGTGCCTGACACCGCAGCCAGGCCGCCGCACCAACCCGCTATCCCGGCACCCCCACACGAAAGGGATCAGCACATGTCCAGATCTGTCAGGCGCATGCCAGCCGCGGCGGCCGCGGTGGCCGTCGCCCTCGCCGCCGGCATGCTCAGCGCCACCACGGCCCACTCCGCGGTCGCGGCGGCGGGCGCCACCCTCCCCTTCAGCTCGGTCGAAGCCGAATCGGCCACCTCCACGGGCACGAAGATCGGCCCCGACTACACCCAGGGCACCCTCGCCTCGGAAGCCTCCGGACGGCAGGCCGTACGGCTGAGCGCGGGCCAGCGCGTCGAGTTCACCGTGCCGCGCGCGGCCAACGCGGTGAACGTCTCGTACAGCGTCCCCGACGGCCAGTCGGGCACGCTCGACGTCTACGTCAACGGCACCAAGATCGCCAAGACGCTCGCCGTCACCTCCAAGTACTCCTACGTCGACACCTCCTGGATCGCCGGCGCCAAGACGCACCACTTCTTCGACAACGCCCGGCTGCTGCTCGGCCAGAACGTGCAGGCGGGCGACAAGGTCGCCTTCCAGGCCACCTCCACCCAAGTCACCGTGGACGTGGCCGACTTCGAGCAGGTGGCCGCGGCCCCCACCAAGCCCGCGGGAGCCGTGTCCGTCACGGACAAAGGCGCCGACCCCACCGGCCAGGGCGACTCGACACAGGCCTTCCGGGACGCGATCTCTGCCGCGCAAGGGGGAGTCGTCTGGATCCCGCCGGGTGACTACCGCGTCACCTCCTCGCTCAACGGCGTGCAGAACGTCACCCTCCAGGGCGCCGGCAGCTGGTATTCCGTCGTGCACACCTCGCGCTTCATCGACCAGACCAGTTCGTCGGGCGGCGTCCACCTCAAGGACTTCGCGGTCATCGGCGAGGTCACCGAGCGCGTCGACTCCAACCCGGACAACTTCGTCAACGGCTCACTGGGCCCGGGGAGTTCGGTCTCCGGGATGTGGATCCAGCACCTCAAGGTCGGTCTGTGGCTGACGGGCAACAACGACAACCTTGTCGTCGAGAACAACCGCATCCTCGACACCACCGCCGACGGCCTCAACCTCAACGGCAACGCCCGTGGTGTCCGCGTCCGCAACAACTTCCTGCGCAACCAGGGCGATGACTCGCTCGCCATGTGGTCGCTCTACTCGCCCGACACCAACAGCAGCTTCGAGAACAACACCATCTCGCAGCCGAACCTCGCCAACGGCATCGCCGTCTACGGCGGCACCGACATCGCGGTCAAGAACAACCTGGTCTCCGACACCAACGCCCTCGGCAGCGGTATCGCCATCTCCAACCAGAAGTTCCTCGACCCGTTCTCCCCGCTGGCCGGCACGATCACGGTGGACGGCAACACGGTCGTGCGCGCCGGCGCGATCAACCCCAACTGGAACCACCCGATGGGGGCCCTGCGCGTCGACTCGTACGACAGCGCGATCAACGCCACGGTCAACATCACCAACACCACCGTCACCGACAGCCCGTACAGCGCCTTCGAGTTCGTCTCCGGCGGCGGTCACGGCTACGCGACGAACAACGTGACCGTGAACGGCGCCACCGTCAACAAGGTCGGCACGGTCGTCGTCCAGGCCGAGACACAGGGCGCGGCCAGGTTCAGCAACGTACAGGCGACCGGCGTCGGTGCGGCAGGCGTCTACAACTGCCCCTACCCGAGCGGCACCTTCACGCTCACCAACGGCGGCGGCAACTCCGGCTGGGACACCACCTGGTCGAACTGCTCCGCCTGGCCCCAGCCCGGCTCCGGCAACCCGGCCCCCGACCCGAGCACCAATCTCGCCAAGGGCCGCGGCGCCACCGCCACCGGCTCCGTCGACGTCTACACCCCTGGCAAGGCGGTCGACGGCGACGCGAACACCTACTGGGAGTCCACCAACAACGCGTTCCCGCAGGCCTGGACGGTCGACCTGGGCTCGACCCAGGCCGCTCGCCGCCTCGTGCTGAAGCTGCCGCCCGCCACCTCCTGGGGCGCGCGCACCCAGACCCTGTCCGTCCTGGGCAGCACCGACGGCTCGGCGTACTCGACGGTCGTCGCCTCGAAGGGCTACCGCTTCGACCCCGCGACCGGGAACACGGTCACGGTCACCCTGCCGAGCGGCACCAGCCTGCGCTACCTGAGGCTCAACGTCACGGCCAACACCGGCTGGCCGGCCGCCCAGTTCAGTGAGGTGGAGGCGTATCTGTCCTGACGTCCACGGTCGTCCCGCGCTTCGCGGCCTGGATCCGCTCGTACACATGGGTCCGCAGCTCCGCGAAGCGCGGGGCGACCCGTGTGCGCAACTGGTCCCGCTCGTCCGGCAGATCGACCTTCACCTGTTCCTGCACGACGGTGGGGGAGGCGCGGCGGCATGCCAACGCGGTCTGACAGGGGCACCTTCGAGCAGCGGATCAGCCCATACCCGAAATCGACGCCCCGCTCCACGTGGGAGCGGTTCAACATGGCGAAGACCGACTCCGGCCGGCCCTTGCTGATCGCGAACCTGCTGTTCGGTGTGGCGGCCGCGAGCGTGTTCACCTACCTCGGCGCATCGCGCGCTCGGTTGTTCCTGGTCTTCGGTATCGCCTTGACGGGACACGCCATCCGAACCATCTACGTCATGATCTGCGTTGCCCGAGGCGAAACCGATCAACTGGCACCAGGAAGCCCTGCCGGCGCTCGAAGGGGCGCCGGTCGGCACAGGTGAAGGTGCCGCAGGAACGACGTCGTGCCCCCAGCCGTGCCCGAACGGAGGGGAAGCGACGGGGAATAGACGACTTGGCACGCCAAGCGCCTGAGGTGTCTCACAGGTCCAGCACAAGCCTCTTCCCGCGGCAGCGCGACACGCAGATCATCATCGTCTCGCCCGCCTCTCGCTCCTCCTCGCTCAAGACCGAGTCCCGGTGCTCCGGGATCCCTTCGAGGACGTCTGTCTCGCAGGTGCCGCACGTGCCCTCGGTGCAGGAGTAGAGCACCTCGACACCGGCGGCGCGCACGGTGTCGAGGACGGAGGCACCGGCGGGGACGGTCAGCGCGCGGCCGCTGCGCGAGAGCACCACCTCGAACTCGCTGTCCGCTGCCGTCTCCTGGACCTTCGGTTGGAATCGCTCGACGTGCAGCAGCCCGCTCGGGCACCTCTCCTCCACCGCGTCCAGCAGGGGGCCGGGACCGCAGCAGTAGACGAGCGTGTCCTCAGGGACGTCGGTGAGCACGGAAGCGAGGTCCAGCAGCCCGGTCTCGTCCTGGGGAGCGATCCGTACCCGGTCCCCGTAGCGGCTCAACTCCTCGGTGAACGCCATGGAGTCGCGGCTCCGGCCGCCGTAGAGCAGCGTCCACTCCGCGCCCGCCGCCTCCGCCGCGGCCAGCATCGGCAGGATCGGTGTGATGCCGATGCCGCCCGCGACGAAGCGGTAGCGGGGGGCCCTCCGGAGGGCGAAGTGGTTGCGCGGACCGCGCACCCGGACCTGGTCGCCCTGGTTCACCTTCTCGTGCACGTACGACGATCCACCGCGCCCGTCCGGCTCCCGCAGCACCGCGATCCGCCAGGCGTGACGGTCCGTCGGATCACCGCACAGCGAGTACTGCCGCTCCAGATCCGGGCCGAGGACGACGTCGATGTGGGCGCCCGGCTCCCAGGAGGGTAGCTGCTCGCCGCGCGGGTGGCGCAGGGTGAGGGCGAGCACGCCGTCGGCCACGGACTCCCGCCGCTCGACGACGAGTTCGGCTTCGTACGAGGTCATGAACGGGGTCCTTGGAGTCGGTGTCCGTCGGGGTGCGCGAGCATCCATTCCCACATCTCGATCGGGTCCTGGGCGGTGTGCTCGGCGCCGCAGTGGCAGGTGCCGTGCAGGACGTCGGTGCCCGGGATCCAGTCGACGCGGTAGATCTCGCCGGTCGGACCGGTCACCGGACCTTCTCCGTCGGCTTGTCGCCCTCCTCGACCAGGCGGGCGAGGATACGGCGGGCGGCGAGACCGCCGGTGTCGATGTTGATGCTCAGCTCCTGATAACCGGTGCGCTCGGTGCCGAGCGTCCTGTGCAGCAGGTTGAGCGCGTCGACGTCCTGCATGACGACCGTGTGGTTGAAGTCCCGCAGGAACGTGGTGACTTCCTCGTCGTCGCGGGCGAAATCCCGGGAGACCGCCCAGAAGTCGTACACCGTGCCGTCGCCGGACGGCGTGATCGCGTACGTGATCTCGGTGTGGAAGGCGTGCGGGTCGCTGCCGTCCGCCTCGGGCAGCACACCGACCGGCGCGATACGGCTGTGCAGCAGATACAGGCAGGGAGCGAAGTACTCGATGTCCTGCCAGCGTGTGATGCGGCCCTCGATGCCGGTCGAGCGGGCGTAGAACGGCGGACACTCGGCGTCGTCCATGTGCCGGCTCACCCGCACGATGCCCGCGCCCTCGTCGACCTCGGTGGTGATGGGCGTCTCGGCGACCTCGGGCGTACCGATGTACCCGCCGTGCAGATAGGTCTCGTGGGAGAGGTCGAGAAGGTTGTCGACGAGGAGCCCGTAGTCGGCGTCGATGGGCTCCATGCCGCGGACCGTGACCCAGTCGGGCGAGTCGAGGTGGCGGGCGCGCGGAATCGTCTGCGGGTCGGCGAGGGCCGGGTCGCCGATCCAGACCCACACCAGACAGTCCTGCTCGACCAGCGGGTAGGAGGCGACACGGGCGGTGCGCGGTATCCGCTGCTGCCCGGGCACGTACACGCACGAGCCCGTCGCGTCGTACGTGAACCCGTGGTACCCGCACACGATCCTGTCGCCGTCGAGCCGGCTCTCCGAGAGCGGGAAGCGCCGGTGCACACAGCGGTCTGACAGGGCGACGGCCGTCCCATCCTCCTCGGTGCGATAGAAGACGAGCGGTTCGCCGAGGATCGTCCGTCCGAGCAGCTCCCGCCCGACCTCGTGGCTGTAGGCGGCGACGTACCACTGGTTCCTGGCGAATGCGGTGGTGTGAGGCATGGATGCGGCTCCCGTCTCTGTGTGGTGGCGACATCGTCCGAAGGGGTCTTGCAGGGGTGCAATACGACTTCCGCCTCACGGAAACATCTTTGGAAAATGCCTGTTCAGAGGGGAGATCGGTGCGCAGGGGCTGGTACCCGGTGCCAGTGAGGTGACCAGTCGCGTGCAGTGCGAGGCCGCCAGGTGGGCGACCGGGCGGCGGTCGGTTGGTTCGGCGGCAGCTTCGGCTACTGCACGACGTGCAGGCAGGGCGACTTCATCGTCTGCGACGACTTGAAGGTGCCCGGATGGGCGTACGACGGCGGCTTCGGCGAGGCCATGATCGCACCGACTGACGCCGTGGCCCGCATTCCCGACGCGCTTTCGCCGAGCGATGCGGCGCCCCTGGCCCGTGCCGGCGTGACCACGTACGACGGGCTGCGGCGCAGTTCCGCCCGGCCCGGCGACCTGGTCGCCGTACTCGGCATCGGCGGCATCGGCCACGTGGGGGCGCAGTACGCGGCCGCCGTGGGTTTCGAGACCGTGGCGATCGCCCGCGGAGCCGAAAGGCCGACTTCGCCAAGCAACTCGGCGCCCACCACTACATCGACAGCACGACGGACACGCCCGTCGCGCACGCGCTGCAATCCCTCGGCGGCGCCAAGGTCGTACTGGCCACGGTTGGCAGCTCCGACGCCATCACGGCAACCGTGGATGGAATTCCGGAGCTGGTGGTAGCCGTTGCGGACCACGGGCCGCCGACCGTTCTCGTTCCCGTTGGTCGGCCAACTCGGCTATGCAGGCGTTGACTTCGGCCTCCAGAGCCGCTGTGACATCCGCCGGGCGACTTCCCGGACGATCTCGTCGATCAGGGAGCCGTTCGGCGTGGTGCCGTTGTCGTTGACTACTCCCTGGGTCCGACACAGGCCCTGGGCATGGCTCTCGTGCACGTCAAGCCGTGTCTGCAGACCTTTCAGTCGCTGTCGACAGCCAGTGGTGCGATCCAGCTGCAAGACGACCGTCTTGGCTCAGCCACGGCTGGCCGACGGACGGGGGCGCACTGTCGAGCCCGCTTCGAAAAAAGTTCGGTTTCTCGCGACGGACACCGTCTGCCTCCCCGTAGAGCAGACGAAGGCACCACCCGTACCGCCACGCACCACGACCCTTCGTCCGACTCGCGAACCCACGAGGTACCTGTGGCCCTCTTCTCCACACTCCGTCTTCCCCGCCACCCGCGGTCGCGGGGGCGTGTCGCCGTCGGGTTGCTGGCGCTCGTCGCCGGCACTTTGCCGAGTGTGTCGGCCGACGCCGCCACTCCGCCCTCCGGATCGGTCAGCGACACCGCGTCCACGACCACATGGAGCGCCGGTCCCTTCGCCGTCCCGAACGTCACCGGCACCACCGGGACGGTGAGCTGCGGAAGTCCGCAACTCTGCGACGACTACGCCCTGAAGGTGTCGGTGCCGAGGGGCTACGACAGCGGTCACGGCCTGCGCATCGACGTCAAGTGGCCCGATACCGCAGCCGACTTCGACCTGTACGTCCTCGACGCGGACGGCCGCGAGGTGGCAGCCTCCGCCTCCTCCAGCGACCCCCAGACCGTACTGCTCCCGGCGGTGACGGCGTCGTACACCGTGCGCGTGGTGCCCTACGCACCACTCGGCGACAGCTTCACCGCAACCGCAAGCCTGGTCGCCAACCCGGTCAATCCGCCACCGAGCACGGCCCTCCCGCCGACGTACGCGAACTCCTCGGCACCCGACAGCATCAAGGACGCGCACAACGCCGGTGAACCCTCGATCGGCGTCGACCGCGCGAGTGGCGCCGCCATGTTCCAGGCGTACACATCGACGCTCAAGGTCAACTACGACAGCGCCGGCGCCGCCACCTGGCAGGACAAGAGCGCGAAGGCGGCCAACGGCTGTCCCCAGGGCAGCACCACCAGCCTCGACCCGATCCTGTTCACCGACCCGGCCACCCACCGCACCTTCGAGTCGCAGCTCGCCGGCAAGACCGCCCTGACCTGCTACACCGAAGACGACGGCGAGACATGGACACCGACGAGCGGCTCGGGCATCAACTCCGGTGTGGACCACCAGACCATCGGTGGCGGACCCTTCGCCTCGGGCGGGCCAGGCGCCCTCACGTCGTACCCCCACGCCGTCTACTACTGCTCCCAGGACATCGCCGACGCCTCCTGCGCGGTCAGCCGGGACGGCGGTCTGACGTACGGGCCCGCCGTTCCGATGTACTCGCTGCTTGACTGCGGCGGCCTGCACGGGCACGTGAAGGTCGCCCCGGACGGCACGGTGTACGTGCCCAACAAGGGCTGCGGCGGCCAGCAGGCCGTGGCCGTCTCCGAGGACAACGGGCTGACGTGGACCGTCCGCAAAAACCCGTCCAGCACCCCTGGCGACTCCGACCCGAGCGTGGGAATCGGGGCCGGCGGGACCGTCTACATGGGCTACCAGAACAGCGACGACACCGCGCGTATCGCTGTCAGCCACGACATGGGCAAGACGTGGCTGTACGACCAGAACGTCGGCGCGAGCCTCGGCATCAAGAACATCGTCTTCCCGGCCGTGACCGCAGGCGACGACAACCGCGCCGCCTTTGCCTTCCTGGGCACCACGACCGGCGGCAACTACCAGGACACGACCAACTTCAAGGGCATCTGGCGACTGTACGTGGCCACCACCTACGACGGCGGCCAGTCCTGGGTCACTGTCGACGCCACCCCCACCGACCCGGTCCAGAAGGGGTCGATCTGCACGGGCGGCACCACCTGCGGCAACGACCGCAATCTCCTGGACTTCAACGACGTCACCCTCGACGCCCAGGGCCGCGTGCTCGCCGCCTACGCCGACGGCTGCACCGGCGCCTGCGCGACCGGCGGCGCGCAGAACTACGACGCACTGGCCTCCATTGCCCGCCAGTCCTCCGGCAACACGCTGTACGGCGCATACGACGCCGTGGTCGGCGGCAAGCACAAGAAGCCCACAGGAGGCCAGTAGATGAAGCTTTTGCCTCCGGCTGCCGTACTGATCGGCGCCGCCCTCAGCCTGGCGGCCGTCACCGGATGTTCGGCGACGACCAAGCACGCCGAGCCCTCGGTGGCGACGCCGTACGCGGCCGGGAAAACGGCTGGCACCGCGCACGGCGGCTGTCCCACCGACGCCTCACTGCCGCTTCCCAAGGACTTCCCGGCAAACCTTCCCGTGCCCGACGGCGCGGTCGTGACCTCGGTGCAGCACCGCACCGGCGACCGGCTGGTCGTCACCACGGTCGTACGGGGCCGCTTCGCCGCCGCCCTGGCGTTCCTGCAGAAGAAGCTCCCCAAGGCCGGATACGCCCTGAAGGAGGGCGAGGTGGAGGAGGACGACGCCGAGTCGAACTTTTCCTCCGCGACCGTCGAAGGCCGCTGGACCCTGCGGAAGTCGGCCGACTGCGAGGGAGGGATATACCTGACATACCTGACGTCTGCCGTCTCCTGAACTGGGCCCGGCCGAGGCCGTCGCCACCCGTGATCCACACTACCCAACTCTGGTATCCCAAAGGCCAGTTGCAGAGGGCGTTGCCTCTGACTGCCTCTGAGCGGCCCGGGTCGAACCGGGTCGAATCAGAGTGTTTTCCTCTGACTGCCTCCGCTCGCCTCTGCAACCCGTCCTAGCAGGTGACAGCCTCACCGACCCCACACAAGCGCAGGTCCGTAAAATGGCTGTTCGGAGAGTTGGTCTGTCTGTTGGTGGTCGCCGGCGCGGACGTCGGGACCGTCCGGATGGTGCGCAGGTTCACCTGCGCGATGTCCTATAGCCGAGGAAGCCGATCGGTTGTTCCGGTCAGCTCGGTCCGTGGTGGAGCAGGGTGGGCCTCAGGTCGTTCTCGGTGATCTGGTCGGCGGGGCGGTGGAGTGTCCAGCGGTGGGCCTCGCCGTCCATCGGCAGCACGGCGACGACGGTTTCCAGCGGTGGGTAGCCGGGTTCGCTGCAGGTGAGTTGGCGGATTATGACGGCGGTGTCGTTGTCGAGGCAGAGCAGGGCGCGCACGGCATCCTTCAGTTCGCGGAGGTGCGGGCTCGGCCCGGCGGTTCCTGGGCGCGGTTCCAGGTGCATGGGGATACTCCTTGGTGCTGGGAAGGCGGGCGGGCGGTGCAGAGAGCGCCGTCAGGTTGACGGTGTGTTCGACGGCGGCGAAGCCGATGTCGCAGGCGCTGCGGCCGGCCCGCCTCTGGACGATGTCGGTGTCCGTTTGGGCCGACCGCGACTGCTGCCGCGGCACATCTGGGGGTGGCGGTGCCAGTCGGCGGGACGCAGACGGTACGGCAGCCCGCCCGTCTGATCGCGTACGCCGTCCACACCACCGTCCAACTGCGGCACCCGCAGCGTGTGGCTTTGCCGGTTTCCCCTGCGCCCGGAGCCAGGACGCTGCCATGGTGGCCACGCGTACGCCACGCCGGCCCACGCGGCCCGGTACACCACGCTGACCGAGCAGCAGGTAGACGACGACTTCCGCAAGCTGCGGTCGTGGCTCGTCACCAACGGCTTCACCTCGGAGCACTTCGCCTACCCGGGCGGGCAGTTCGGCAACACGACCGACTGCGTCCCGGTGGACAAGATCGCGGCCCGGTACTTCACCTCGGCCCGCTCGATCAGCTCCGAGACCGTCGAGTCCTTCGCCCCGGCCATGCCGCACCGCCTGAAGGCCGCCACCGGCATCAACGACGGGACCAGCATCGGCGGAGCTTCTTCGAAGAGAACGCCATCGACTGCATCTTCGCTGTCGGCGTCGACTTCCAGGTGCCCACCGGCGTCAGATCGATGCGGGCCGACCTGCTTGCGGCGCGGAAGGTCCCCGAGTGGGCATGGAACCGACTCTCGTGTGGACAGGGCGCCAAGGGGTCGCGCGTCTACTACTGGGCCCTGATCGCCACGGCCGGCCCCCTGGTCCGCCGCTCGGCCGACCCGGCCTGGCCTTTCAACGCCTACGTGCCGCCGGGCCGGTGCATGACGCAGGCCTGCCCCGTCAAGATCGCCGAGATCAGATGGGCGGTCGAGGAGAACTTCGCCAACGGAAGGACGCCGTCGGCCTGGACCGCGCCCGGGCTCGCCACTACCCCTCCTGGCACCGACACGTCGCTTGTAGTGGTGCCGACGGCGACCCGGCGGGGGCCCTCTCGCGCCCGATGTGCCTCAGAGGCAACTCTGTGTACGTGAGACCTCACCTGTCGTGAGGACTCCGTAACTCCGTTTTATTCCGGATGACCTCGTTCGGTAATTCCTGCTGGTTGAAGTGGAGGTCATAAGCAGCGGCGAGGTGCCAAGGCCTCGGCGCCTCGCATGGAGGATTTTCATGCCTGAGCTGTATTTCCATGTGCGCTGGCCCGACGGCGAGACTCAGCGTTGTTACTCACCCTCCACTGTAATCGAGGACTACCTCACCACCGGTGAGGTGTACGAGCTCGGCGACTTCGTGGAGCGGAGCCGCACGGCGCTCGGTATCGCGAGCGACCGGGTGCGCGAGAAGTACGGGTTCGCCTGCACCGGGGCTTCCGACCAACTGGCGCAGATCGAGGAGACCGCGGCCGCGTACGCCTCCCTCGACGGCGCCAAGGTCGGCGTCGAAGCCCTGCACAACGCTGACGGGAGCGTACGGTGAGCCCGCGCCGGCCGACCGGAGCCCTCCCCCATGGCCTGAAGGGCATGGGAGGTACCCCCATCCCGGTGGCGGTCGTCGGCGGCGGTCAGGCCGGTCTGTCGGTCAGTCACTGTCTGCGTGAGCGCGGCATCGAGCACGTCGTCCTCGAGCGGAACCGGGTCGGCCACGAGTGGCGCGAACGCCGTTGGGACTCGTTCTGCCTGGTGACCCCCAACTGGCAGTGCAAGCTGCCCGGCTTCCCCTACCAGGGGGATGACCCCGACGGCTTCATGGTCCGCGACGAGATCATCCGGTACCTGGAGGACTACGTCGCCTTCTTCCAGCCCCCGCTGATTGAGGGCGTGTCCGTCACCCGACTGCGCCGGGGCGCCGACGGGGTCTTCGAACTCGCCACCAGCGAAGGGGAGTTCACCGCCCACCAGGTGGTCGTGGCCACCGGCCCCTACCACACCCCGTCCGTTCCGCGGATGGCCGAGCGGCTGCCCGCCGGTGTCGAGCAGATCCACTCCTCCCGCTACCGCAACCCGGAACAGCTGCCCGAGGGTGCTGTCCTGGTGGTCGGCACGGGGCAGTCCGGCTGCCAGATCGCCGAGGACCTGCACCTGGCCGGCCGGCAGGTCCACCTGGCCGTCGGCAGCGCGCCCCGCGTCGCCCGTTTCTACCGCGGCCGGGACTGCGTCGCCTGGCTGGACGACATGGGCTACTACCACAAGGGCATCGACGAGTTCGACGACGCGGGTGCCGTCCGGATGCGGGTCAACCACTACGTCACCGGGCGCGACGGGGGACGTGACATCGACCTGCGTGCCTTCGCCCGCGACGGGATGCGCCTGTACGGCCGGCTGACCGGCATCGACGGCGCGACACTCGACTTCGCCGACGACCTGAAGGTCAACCTCGACCGGGCGGACGCCGTGGCCGAGGGCATCAAGGACAGCATCGACGCGCACATCACCGCGCAGGGCATCGAGGCTCCCGTCGAGCCCCGGTACGTACCGGTGTGGGAGCCCTCCGAGCAGCCCGACGCGCTCGATCTGGCCGAGGCCGGTATCACCTCCGTCGTCTGGTCGACCGGTTTCACCCGCGACCACAGGTGGATCGAGATACCCGCCTTCGACGGCCGTGGCTACCCCATGCACTGGCGGGGCGCCACCAGCACGCCCGGGCTGCACTTCCTGGGTCTGCCCTGGCAGCACTCGTGGGGTTCCGGTCGCTTCGAGTCGGTGGGCCGGGATGCCGAGTTCCTGGCGGACCACATCGATGCCTCGCGCCGTATGACGGATGTCTGCGGCGCCCTCACCGGCGCCCCCAGCGAACTCACCTCCGCCCTCCCGATCGGCTGAGGAACAAGGAACATGGTCTTCGACGCACACCGCCACATCGGCGTCCTGCCCGCCTATCCCTTCTACGGCGGACCGCCGGTCAACCCGGATACGACCGCCCGCGCCACGGTCAAGCAGTTGATCGCCGACCTGGACGCGGAGGACACCGAGCGCGCCCTGGTCATCCCCAACTACGGCGTCCCCGATCCCGCGATCGCCTTCTCCTTCAACGAGTTGGCGATCGAGGCCGCTCAGAGCGACGACCGGATCCGGGCCGGCCTGTGGGTCTCCCCGCGCCCCGAGGACGAGCACCGCACCGCGCAGGCACTCGCCCTGGCCGACGAACGCGGCGTGAAGGCACTGAAGCTCAGCTTCCTGCTGGGCGGTCGCGCCACCGACCCCGCCTGCCGCCCGATGCTGGACCGGATCTTCCACGAGGCCGAACGCCTCGGCCTGGTCGTCCACGTTCACACCTCTCCCGGCGCGGCCTCCGACATCGACGAGGTCGGCAACCTGGTGGACTTGTACGCCGATCGGGTTCCCGTGCATCTCGTGCACTTCGGCGGCGGGATGAGCGGCCACATCAAGCTTGTCGGCTCGCGGTTCTTCGACTGGATCGAGTCCGGCAAGCGCGTCTACACCGACCTCTCCTGGGCCATCGGCTTCGCGCCGCGCTGGCTGGCCCAGGAGATCGAGCGCCGCGGCATCGGCCACGACCGGGTGCTCTTCGCCAGCGACCAGCCGTGGGGCGACTTCACGGGCGAGTACGCCCGGCTCGCCGAAGCGACCGGTGGCGGCGAACTCAGCGAACTCGTCTTCCGGGACACGTTCGCCGCGCTCTACGACTGACATCTCATCCCTCCCCGACCAGCGACCCGTACCACCCATACAAGGAGACAGACATGTCGGAAACCACCGTCGAGCTCACCGAGACCGAGCAGAAGTCCCTCAGCGAGATCCCCCACCCCTCCCTGCCCGAGGGAACCAGCATCTACGGAGGCACCAAGGTCTTCCCCGACTACAAGGCCGAGGACGGCGAGACGTACTTCACCCTCGTCCACGGCATCGCCCACGAGTCCTCGGTCTCCTTCGTCGCCGTGCTGCAGGCCACCCGCGCGCTGCGCAAGGGCTTCGAGACGGCCATCTACTTCTACGGCCCGGGTTCGCTCAACTGCCTGGCCACGCGCGGCTTCCCGACGGTCGGCAACTCCGCCTTCCCCGGCGAGCACAACATCAACAACCAGCTCAAGACGTTCATCGCCGAGGGCGGCAAGGCCTTCTGCTGCCGCTTCGGGCTGTCCCTGCACGGCGCCCGCGAGGAGGACCTCATCGAGGGCGTCATCCCCACCCACCCCCTCGACGTCCAGGACGCGCTGATCCACTACGCGCGCAAGGGCGCCATCATCAACTCCACCTACCAGCTGTAAGGGGCACGTCGTGAGCGTTGGCACCGATACGACAAGTACGGCGGTGGACGTGCGGATCATGACCCGTGCCGAACTCGCCCTGCACGGAGTCCGCACGCCGGCTCCCGTGCGGCGCCCGGACGGCGCGGGACCGAGCGACGACGGACACGTCCTTGTCGACGGTGCCAACGCCGCGCTGCCCACCAACCCCTCCAGCCCCTACTCCGTCCGCGACGGCAAGGTCTGGCTCGGTGAGGACGACACGGGCCTGACCCTGACCGCCGTACGCCGTCCGAAGTTCTACGACATGACGACCGCCGACGGCATCCGCTACGAGCAGATCGCCCGCCTCCACGGCGCCGACGTCCTCGCCACCACCGTCGTCCAGATCTGTATCCGCTACGCCGAGGCCGACCGCTGCCGCTTCTGCACCATCGAGGAGTCCCTACGCTCAGGAGCGACGGTCGCCGCCAAGACCCCGGACCAGCTCGCCGAAGTCGCCGAGGCGGCCGTCCGGTTGGACGGGGTCAAGCAGATGGTCATTACCACCGGCACGACGACCGGCCCCGACCGCGGCGCCCGCAATCTCGTACGGAGCGTGCGCGCGGTCCTGAAAGCGGTCCCCGGTCTGCCCATCCAGGTGCAGTGCGAACCGCCGGAGGATCTCGCGTGGATCCGTGCCCTGCACGACGCCGGTGCCACCGCCATCGGCATCCATGTCGAATCCCTCGACGACGAGGTGCGGCGGCGCTGGATGCCCGGCAAGTCCACCGTCCCGATCACCGAGTACGAGGCCGCGTGGGACGAGGCCGTAAGCGTCTTCGGGCCCAACCGGGTCTCCACCTATCTGCTCGTCGGTCTCGGTGAGGACCCCGACGAACTCATCGCAGGGGCAGGGGAGTTGATCGATCGAGGCGTGTACCCCTTCGTCGTCCCCTTCCGCCCGATGGGGGGCACGCTCGCCGCCCGCGACGGGGCCGGAGCCCCGAGTGCGTCGGTACTGCGCTACGTCACCGAGGGCGTCGCGGCGAAGCTGCGCGCCGCCGAGATGAGCGGCGCCGACCAGCAGGCCGGCTGCGCGGCCTGCGGGGCGTGCAGCGTGCTGAAGACGGCGGGCGGGTGATGCCCGTGTACCTCGACGGATCCACGGCACCGCCCATGGCGGACGGGCCGGTCGACATCCTGGCGCTGCTCGGTGACCGCAGCACACTGGACCGCCGACCCGCGTTCCACATCAAGGAGGCTTTCGGTGAAAGCGAGTTGGCAGCCTATCGGCGACTGCGCCGGGACGTGTTCATCCACGAGCAGGGCCTCTTCACGGGCCACGATCTCGACGACCGTGACGCCGACTCCCGTACGCTCGTGCTGGTCGCCGAGGACCACGCGGGCGCCGTCATCGGCGGGGTGCGGCTCGGTCCTGTCGCCGACGGCCCCGACATCGGCTGGTGGGTGGGCGGCCGGCTCGTCGTCGCACCCGGCGCGCGCGGCCCGCACGGTATCGGGGCCGCACTCGTCCGGGCCGCCTGTGCCCGGGCGGAGGCCGAAGGCGTGCTGCGCTTCGACGCGACCGTCCAGGCGCGCAACGTAGTGCTCTTCAAGCGGCTCGGCTGGCGCTCGGTGCGTCCGGTGACGGTCGCGGGGGCGCCGCATGTGCTGATGCGGTGGCCGATCGGGCGCATCGCGGCACAGGCGGCGGCCACGAAGTCCGCGCTGGGGCCCTTGCTCGCCGCGCTGCCCGCTCCCGCGGGCTTCGTCGGTGACGACGGCGCGCCCGTCCCCGGTACGGACGTGATCGCCGCCTGCGACGCGATCGTGCCGTCCATGGTGGAGCGCGACCCCAAGTGGGCCGGCTGGTGCGGGGTCCTGGTGAACGTCAACGACCTTGCTGCGATGGGCGCTTCACCGCTCGGGCTGCTCGACGCGTTGGGCGCGAAGGACGCCGAACACGCCGCGCGGATCCTCGCCGGACTCGGGCGGGCGGCACAGGCGTACGGACTGCCGGTTCTCGGCGGGCACAGCCAACTGGGCGTACCCGCTGCCCTGTCGGTGACCGCGCTGGGCCGCACGGACCGTCCGGTCCCGGGCGGCGGCGGGCGGCCCGGACACGCCGTACAGCTGACAGCCGACCTGGGCGGGAGCTGGCGCGCGGGCTACCGGGGCCGCCAGTGGGACTCGTCGACTCGTCGCCGTACGGACGAACTGCGCGCCATGACAGGGGCGGTGGCCGCCGCCCGACCCGCCGCCGCGAAGGACGTGTCGATGGCGGGGATCGCCGGGACCCTCGGCATGCTCGCCGAGGCGAGTGGCTGCGGAGCAGTGCTCGACGTGGCCGCCGTACCGCGGCCGCGAGCAGCGTCCATGGGCGACTGGCTGACCTGCTTCCCCGGCTTCGCCATGCTCACCACCGACGCGCCGGGCGCACCACCCCTCCCCGCCGGGCCCGCGACGGGCGCCGTGTGCGGGGAGCTGACAGAAGGACAGGGCGTCGGACTCCGCTGGCCCGACGGAGAGATCACAGAAGCGGTCACCTCCACGGTGACCGGGATGGGGACCGCATGAGCACCCTGCGTATGGCGGCCGTGGCCGCCGAGTTCGGCCGCGACCTGGAGGAGGACTTCGCGATCGCCGAGCGGCTGATCAAGGAGTCCCGGGCCGAGGGTGTCCGGTTGCTGGCGCTGCCCGAGGCGTGCCTCGGCGGGTATTTGCTGAGCCTGGACGACGCCACCGAGCTGGACGCGGGTCCGCCCGCGCTCGCCCTTGACGGCCCCGAGATCCGTCGACTGGCCGCCTTGGCAGGCGAGTTGACTGTCGTCGCGGGCTACTGCGAAGCGGGCACGGACGGACAGCGCTACAACAGCGTGGTCTGCGTCAACGGTGACGGCGTCCTCGGTAACCACCGCAAGGTCCACCAGCCGCTCAGCGAAGACGCCAGCTATGCCTCCGGCGACCGCTTCCACGCCTTCGACACCCCGGTCGGCCGGATCGGCATGATGATCTGCTACGACAAGGCCTTCCCGGAGTCGGCTCGCGCGCTGGCCCTCGACGGCGCCGAGATCGGCGTGGTCGTCTCCGCCTGGCCGGGCTCACGCACGAACGCCGCGACCGATCTGGTCAACGACCGCTGGAAGCGCCGTTTCGACCTGTTCGACCAGGCCCGCGCCCTGGAGAACCAGATCGTGTGGATCTCTGCGAACCAGGCGGGTACCTTCGGGTCGCTACGCTTCGTCGGCAGCGCCAAGGTCGTCGACCCGGGCGGCGAGATCCTCGCCGACACTGGCGTCGAAGCCGGCCTGGCGATCGCCGAACTCGATGTCGCCCAGGCCCTGGAGACCGCCCGCCGCTCGATGGGGCACCTGCGCGACCGGCGCCCGGAAACCTACACCTACGCAGGAGCAGTCAGCACATGAGCACGATCCGGATCGCGGCCGCCGCCGCCCATTTCGGCCGCGACCTGGAGTTCGACCTCGCCCGCATAGCCAAACTCATCGACGACGCGCGTACCTCGGGCGCGGGGCTGCTCGTCCTCCCGGACGCGGCGCTCGGCGGCTACCTCGCCGACCTGCGCCACCCCGACCCCGAGGCACTGCCCCCGGCGCTCAAGCCCGACGACCCTCTGATCCTCCAAGTGGCCCGCCTGGCTGCCGAGATGGTGGTCTGCGTCGGCTACTGCGAGGACGGCGGTGACGAGCGCTACAACGCCGCCGTGTGCGTCAGCGGCGACGGAGTCCTCGGCCGCCACCGCAAGGTCCACCTCCCGGCCGGCGAGGTCGCCGCCTACGCGCCCGGCGACCGCTTCGACGCCTTCGACACCCCGGTTGGCCGGATCGGCATGCTCATCGACTACGACAAGACGTTCCCGGAGTCCGCCCGTTCCCTCGCCCTGGACGGCGCCGAGATCCTCGCCTGCCTCTCCGCCTGGCCCACCAGCATCACCAACCGCGCCCCGCGCATGGCCCAGGACCGCCAGGCCAAACTCTTCGACCTGTACGACCAGGCCCGTGCCGCCGAGAACCAGGTTGTCCTCGCCTCCTCCAACCAGACCGGCGCGATGGGCGGCATGCGCTTCCTCGGCCAGTCCAAGGTCGTCGGCCCCGGCGGCGACATCCTCGCGCGTACCTGGGCCAAAGCCGGCCTGGCCGTCGCCGAGGTCGATGTGTCCGACGAGATCGACCGGGCCCGCCGCATCCTGCGCCACCTCGACGAACGCAGGCCCGCCGCGTACCGGGAGACACACTCGTGAAGATCGCCCTGCTCAGCTACTCCACCAAGCCGCGCGGCGGTGTCGTCCACACGCTTGCCCTCGCCGAGGCACTGGCCGCAGCCGGCGAGGACGTCACAGTCTGGTCGCTGGGGCGGGGCGGTGACCCCGGCTTCTTCCGCGAGGTCAATCCGGACGTGCGCGTGCGGATCGTGCCCTTCCCCGACGGCCCGGAGGGCGAGACCGTCGGTGAGCGCATCCTGCGCTCCATCGCCACTTTGCGCGAAGCCTTCGACCCGTCTCCGTACGACATCGTCCACGCCCAGGACTGCATCAGCGCCAACGCGGCGGGGCGCTGTATCCGCACCGTCCACCATCTCGATCACTTCACCACCCCCGAGCTGGCCGCCTGCCACGAACGGGCCATCGTCGAGCCCTACGCGCACATCTGTGTCTCACGGTCGGTCGCGGACGAACTCGCCGCGGGCTGGGACCTGAAGGCGGAGGTCATCCCGAACGGAGTGGCATACGAGCGGTTCGCGGCCACCGACACGGCGGCGCGGACGGCCTGGCGCACCCGCCTCGGCCGTTACGTCCTCACGGTCGGCGGTATCGAACCCCGCAAGGGCTCCCTCGACCTGCTGGAGGCGTACGCCCTCCTGCGGACCGGACATCCCGGCGTACGGCTGGTGATCGCGGGCGGTGAAACCCTCTTCGACTACCGCGCCTACCGCACTCGCTGGGAGACCCGGGCGTCCGAACTCGGCGTCGAACCCGTCGTCCTCGGACCGGTCCCCGACGACGAACTCCCGGCGCTCGTCGCGGCCGCCGACGCCTTCGCCTTCCCCTCCCTCAAGGAGGGCTTCGGACTCGCCGCGATGGAGGCGCTGGCCGCCGGGGTCCCGCTGATCGTCCGCGACCTCCCCGTCCTGCACGAGGTCTTCGAACCCGCCGCCCGCTTCGGCGCCACCCCGGAGACGCTGGCCCACGAACTCGGCCAAGCCCTCACGCAGAACGACCCGACCCGGCAGACCGCCGGCCGGGAACTGGCCGCCCGCCACACCTGGGACACCGCCGCGCAACGCCACGTGGACTTCTACCGCTCCCTGAATTGAGCGCTCAGGGCCTTCCTGCAGGGGGCGGCCTTCGCTGCGGGAGCGCATGCCGAGCTTCGCGTAGAGGTGCCTCAGGTGGTTGGAGCGGGAGATCTGGTCCGTCCTCAACCTGATCCGACGACCGTCGCGGCCGTGCCGCTCGCGGTCCGGGTAACGGGCGCGTGGCGGCGACGCGAAGCCGTCGTTGCAATGCGGACCGGTCAACCGCCGTGCGTTGACCGGGACTTCGGTCATGGATAGCGTCCCTGGCATGCAGATCTCTCTGCGGTTCACCCGGCGGCGCGCCGTCGATCTGGTGCGTGTCGCCGCCGCGCTGTGTAGCTGACCCTCACCACACCGCCGCGGCCGCCCCCCGGCCCTTGGCGGCGGTGTCGAGTGCGTGCACGTCGGCGTGGCGCCGTCGATCTGGTGCGTGTCGCCGCCGCGCTGTGTAGCTGACCCTCACCACACCGCCGCGGCCGCCCCCCGGCCCTTGGCAGCGGTGTCGCGTACGTGCACGTCGGCGTGTGCCCCGGCAACAGAAGTCACCCGCAGTCCGCCAAGGAGTATCCGTGAACCCGCTCAGAACCCGCCGCTCCGCCCTGAAGGCGCTCGGCTCGGCCGCCCTGCTGGCCGCCTCCGTCACCGTCCCGTCCGCCACGGCCGCCGTGGCGGACGAACGCACGTCGCGCCCGTCCGTGGCGCTCGACTGGTACGACGCAACGGCCGCGACCATCGCGGCGGCCGGCGCCGCCACCCAGATCACGAACAGCCGTACCTTGGCGATCAGCTGGCTCGCGGCGGCCCGAGCCACCCGCGAGGTGCCGCCCGGCCTCGACCGGAGGGACTTCCAGGACGCGGCCCTGGCATCCGCCGTACACGACGCCCTGGTGACACTGATCCCGTCCCGCACCCAGGAACTGGACGCCACGCTGCGCACGACACTGGACCGTGTCCCGGACGGACCGGCCAAGTCGAAGGGCGTGGCGGCCGGCGCCCGCCAGGCACTGCTGGTCCTCACCTCGCGCGAAGGCGACGGTCTCGACCCGGCTTCGGTGAACGCGCCGTTCACCGTGCCGTCGGCCCCCGGCGTGTGGCAGCCGACACCGCCCGGCTACGCCCCGGCCGCTCAGTACGGCAACCGGATCGCCCAGTCCTTCCTGCTGGACAGCCCTGACCAGTACCGGCTGCCGGCTCCGCCCGCTCTGGACTCCGCGCGCTATCGTGCCGACCTGGCCGAGGTGCGGGCGTACGGGGCCGTGGACAGCACCGTACGCACCGAGCGGCAGACCGAGACCGCCACCTTCTGGTTCGGCTCCTCGCTGACGCTCTACACCGAGCCGCTGCGGGTCGCCGTGGCCCGCTCGCAGCGCTCCACTGCGGGGCAGGCCGCGCTGGTGGCCCTGTTCCACGTCGCCCTGGTGGACACGCAGATCGCCACGTCCGACACCAAGTACGCCTACCTGCGCTGGCGCCCCGTCACGGCCATCCGCACCGGTGCGATCGACCCCGACCGCGAGTGGACGCCGCTGCACATCACGCCGGCCCACCCCGACTACCCCAGCGGGCACAACACCTACGCCGGCGCGGCGGAGACGGTCCTCACGGCGCTCACCGGACCGCGCACCGCGCCGTTCGAGCTGACCAGCCCCACCGCGCCCGGCGTGACCCGCACCTACACGGCCTGGAGCCAACTGTCCCAGGACAACCTGGACGCCCGGGTCTACTCCGGCATCCACACCCGCTCCGCCGACGAGGCCGGCCTCATCCTCGGCAAGCGGGTCGCGAGGCACGTGCTGCACAACACGGGACGCCTGTTCGACGTGTGGTGAGTGACGCCTGGCGGTGGCGACCCGGCGGCTCCGTGCCCAACGTTCGCTACTCGAACGCGGCCGCCCCCCCCACCGCGGCGCTTGAGCCACCGCCTGGGCGAGTCCGGACCCGGGCGCCCGGGCGGCAGGTGACGGAGCGGGGGGCTCCGGTGTAGCGGAAGACAAGGACGGTGCGGGCCTGGTCTTGCCGGTGCCGGGCAGGCCGCCGATGACGATGAGGACGGAGCCGTCCTGCCGGAGCGGTGCGGCGCGACGGCTGGCTGTTCGTACGAGCGAGTTGCTGCGGTGTGGCCCTGGCAGGGCAGGCTCGCATCCACGTTTCCTCTTCTTCGAGAGGTCCGTGGACGCCGCCGACCTGTACCGCTTGGTGTAATCCAGGAGGCGGGATCCGGCGGACCTGGAGGACCTGGAGGATCCGGCGGACCTGGAGGATCTGGAAGACACAACCGTTCGTCTCACGTACCGCCGAGTTTCACATAGGGTCCACAGGACCCTTCCCTGACGTTTGGTGCTCTTGGAACACTCCAATCGCGCACGTTCCATCAGCATCCGGCCGACCGGGCCCGTCAGGACAAGAGGTCACTCACTCATGCCTCAAGTGAATCGGCGCCGATTCCTCCAACTCGCCGGCGGCACCGCGGCGTTCACCGCGCTGTCCAGCAGCATCCAGCGGGCGGCGGCGCTGCCCGCGCACCACCGATCCGGCACGATCGACGACGTCGAGCACATCGTCGTCCTGATGCAGGAGAACCGTTCCTTCGACCACTACTTCGGTTCGCTGAGGGGCGTCCGCGGCTTCGGCGACCCGCGTCCGGCCACGACGTCCGGAAACAAGTCGGTCTGGTACCAGTCGGACGGCACCAAGGATGTGCTTCCCTTCCACCCCGAGGCGGACGACCTGGGCCTGGCGTTCATCCAGGACCTCCCGCACGGCTGGAGCGACGGACACACCGCCTTCAACAAGGGCAAGTACGACAAGTGGGTGCCCGCCAAGTCGTCGACGACGATGGCGTACCTGACGCGCGAGGACATCCCCTTCCACTACGCGCTCGCCGACGCGTTCACCATCTGCGACGCCTACCACTGCTCGTTCATCGGCTCCACCGACCCGAACCGCTACTACATGTGGACGGGTTACACCGGCAACGACGGCAAGGGCGGCGGCCCGGTCCTCGGCAACGACGAGGCAGGCTACGGCTGGACGACGTACCCGGAGCGGCTCGAAGCGGCCGGGGTCTCCTGGAAGATCTACCAGGACGTCGGCGACGGCCTCGACGCGAACGGCTCCTGGGGCTGGATCCCGGACGCCTACCGTGGCAACTACGGTGACAACTCGCTGCTGTACTTCAACCAGTACCGCAACGCCAAGCCCGGTGACCCGCTCTACGACAAGGCCCGCACCGGCACCGACGCCCGCAAGGGCGAGGGCTTCTTCGACCAGCTCAAGGCCGACGTGCAGGGCGGGAAGCTGCCGAAGATCTCCTGGATCGTCGCGCCGGAGGCCTTCACCGAGCACCCCAACTGGCCCGCCAACTACGGCGCCTGGTACATCTCCCAGGTCCTCGACGCGCTCACCTCCGACCCCGAGGTGTGGAGCCGGACGGCGCTGTTCGTCACCTACGACGAGAACGACGGCTTCTTCGACCACCTCGTGCCGCCGTTCCCGCCGCAGTCCGCCGCGCAGGGCAAGTCCACGGTCGACGTCGGCCCGGACCTCTACCAGGGCGACGCGAGCCGCGCGGCCGGTCCGTACGGGCTCGGCCAGCGGGTGCCGATGCTCGTCGTCTCGCCCTGGAGCAAGGGCGGTTACGTTTGTTCCGAGACGCTCGACCACACCTCGATCATCCGGTTCATGGAGCGCCGCTTCGGCGTGCACGAGCCGAACATCTCGCCCTGGCGGCGCGCGATCAGCGGCGACCTCACCGCCGCCTTCGACTTCGCTCACCAGGACACCAAGCCGGTCGCGCTGCCGGACACCGACGGCTACCAGCCGCCGGACCACAACCGCCACCCCGACTATGTGCCCACCCCGCCCGCGAACCCGGTGCTGCCCAAGCAGGAGCGCGGCTCGCGCCCGGCCCGCCCGCTCACCTACGCGCCCCTCGTGGACGGTTCGGCGGACACGGCGGCCGGCAAGTTCACGCTCACCTTCGGCTCGGGTGCCAAGGCCGGCGCCGCCTTCCTCGTCACCTCCGGGAACCGGACCGACGGCCCCTGGACGTACACCACCGAGGCGGGCAAGACGGTCTCGGACACCTGGAACTCGGCGTACTCGAACGGCTCGTACGACCTCACCGTGCACGGCCCGAACGGCTTCCTGCGCACCTTCAAGGGCCCGGGCGGGACGGCCGGCCCCGAGGTCACCGCGCGGCACGTCGGCAGCGACGTGGAACTGACCTTCACCAACAAGGGCTCCGGCACGGTCACCCTCAAGGTCTCCAACGGCTATGGCGGAAAGCCGCAGTCGTTCAAGGTGCGGGCGGGTGCCACCGTGAAGCACACAGTGGACTTGCGGGCGAGCAAGCGCTGGTACGACCTGACCGTCACGTCGGACGCGGACGCGGGCTTCTTGCGCCGGTTCGCCGGACATGTCGAAAACGGTCTGCCCGGTGTGAGCGACCCGGCGATCGTCACCGGCTGATGGCGGCCACCCAAGTGCCGGTTGTTTTCCGGCCGTCTCGCGGTAGTGTGCCCCGGTGACCACGCATTCGAACACTCCTGCAGGTTGGTACCCGGATCCGCACGGGGCGCCCCAGACGTTGCGTTACTGGGACGGCTCGCAGTGGACCGACCACACGAATGCGGACCAGCAGGCCCACGCGGCACAGCAGGTACCGCAGCAGGCCCAGCAGCCGCAGCAGGCGTACGCCCAGCAGCCCGCCGCGGGTCCCGACCCGCGCGTGCAGCGTCAGGTGCAGCAGCAGGCCGGGGTCGCGCCGAGCGGCGCGGGCGGCGGCACGCTGTTCACCGAGCCGGTCCTGGTGGTGAACCAGAAGGCCAAGCTGATCGAGGTGACCAACGAGTACAAGGTCATGGATCAGAACGGCAACCAGCTCGGCTCGGTCACCGAGGTCGGGCAGAACGCGTTCAAGAAGGTCCTGCGCTTCATCTCCAGCGTCGACCAGTTCATGACCCACAAGCTGGAGATCCGCGACGCGTACGGCCAGCCGCAGCTGCTGCTGACCCGCCCCGCGAAGTTCCTCAAGTCGCGGGTGATCGTGTCGCGTCCGGACGGCTCGCCCGTCGGCGAGATCGTGCAGCAGAACATGATCGGCAAGATCAACTTCGCGATGAACGTCAACGGCCAGCAGGTCGGTGCGATCAAGGCGGAGAACTGGCGAGCCTGGAACTTCGCGATCGTCGACCACTCGGACAACGAGGTCGCCCGGATCACGAAGACCTGGGAAGGCCTCGCCAAGACGATGTTCACCACCGCGGACAACTACGTCCTGCAGATCCACTTCCAGCTCCCCGAGCCCCTGCTGAGCCTCGTCGTGGCGACGGCACTGACCGTCGACACGGCGCTCAAGCAGGACTCCCGAGGACTGGGCTGACAGTGACCGGCTGACAGCGACAGGGAAGGGGGGGGGGGGGGTGTCGCGCCCCCCCACCACGCGGTGGCGGCGGCGGGGCCGGGCGGGGCGGCGGGGGCCGGGGGGGGGGCGGTGGCCGGGGGGGGGGCCCCCC